>JABDJT010000462.1 GCA_013003335.1 Verrucomicrobiales bacterium
TTTCACGACCTCGCCCATCCAGCCGAATGCGCCGTCGATCCAGTCCATCGGGATGCTGGCGAAGCTGAAGATCAGGTAAAACAGCAGACCCAGAATGCCGATCAGGATCACCGGGCCGAACAGCCGGTTCAATAGCCACGAATCAATTTTATCCGTCGCCGTTTCGGAAACGGAATCCGACCGATCCACCGCGTCATTGACCAATTCCTGCACAGCTTCATAGCGGGCTGTGATGAGCCGTTCATTCCAGTCTTCGTCACGCTCCGAAAACGGCGTGTCGGTATCCAGTTCGTTTTTGGCTGCCTCGCTCGCCTTTTCGACCAGGCCGTGCAAATCCTCCGGCTCGGGAATTTTGTGATCGCTCGCCGCCAGGTCCGGCCGACTCATCTCGATTCGCAGCTCCGGCAATCCGATTCGGGCGTTCGCCTGCATCGGGATCACCGGAACGCCGAGTCGCTTGCTCATCACCTCCGGATTCAGCCGGATATTCCGTCCCGCCGCGATATCCGTCATGTTCAAAACGATGATGGTGGGCAGGCCCAGCTCCAAAATCTGTGTCGCGAGATACAAATGCCGTTCGGCGTTGCTGGCGTCGACTACGCAGATCACGGCGTCCGGTTGTGGCGTGTCTTCCCGTTTTCCCGTGAGCACATCGCGCAGGATTTCTTCGTCCGGCGAGGCCGGTTCCAGGCTGTAAGCGCCCGGCAAATCGATGATCCGGATTTTCTCGCCATGCTGACCGATCGCAGTGCCTTCCTTCCTTTCGACTGTGACGCCGGGGTAATTACCGACTTTTTGCCGAAGACCCGTCAATGCGTTGAACAGAGTCGTTTTGCCCGAATTCGGATTGCCGACGAGGGCAAAAATGCGTTGAGCAGGATCCGACATCGTTCAGCCCTCCTTTGCGTCACCGGATTCTTGAGAAACCTCGATAAATTTGGCATTTTCCCCGCGAATCGAGAAGAGGGCTCCACGAACAGAAATCTCGATTGGATCGTTTAAGGGCGCACGGCGGATCAGCTTGATTTCAGTGCCTGTCGTCAGACCCATTTCGCGAAATCGGCGCATTGCTTTCGCGTCGAGATCGTTTTCGTGAAACGCCTTGATCACCGCGATGTCATTGGGCTGCAGATCGGCCAGCGTGATCATCCCAGTTCGACGAACACCTCCTCCGCCGCCGCGCGGCTGAGCCCGAAACGCGAATCCTTCACCTGGCAGTGAACCGAGCCGTTCACGTTCAGCACGGAGATTTGAGCGGATTCAACGATTCCCATTTCCCGGAGCCGGTTTTGGAATGAATTATCCCCCGCGAGACGGACCACGCGTCCCGAACACCCTTTCGGGAGGTCGAGTAAACGAACGGCAGTGTTGGGATTCGATCTCATTTGCGCTTCATTTATTGAGACTGAGTCTCATCAGCTAATACAGAATAGACGGATTTTGAGACCTGACTAGGAGATTTTTCGGGAATTGCGCGGCGCGATGACGCGATTTTCGAATCAACAGGATTGGTTCGCCGAACGGACCCTGTTGGTTCGAAATTCGATCAGTTCAATCCATCACCGCGCACGGGGCCAGGATTGCATCCCGCATGCCGTGCAGAATCTTTTTATCGCTCGGACAGATCGTTGCAAGGATCCCGCCGAGTCGCACCTTTTTCCCTTTCGATCCGAATTCGGCGAAGTAGTAGGGACACAGGCGAACGCGCGCATCCATGATTTCCAGTTCGCCGGAATCGGGATTGAACCAGCGGTGCTGGACGACTTTACCGCGGTGAAATTCCTGCAGCACGAAGGGAGAAGATTCGAAATTCTCAAGTGCGCTATCGATCGCGGAGGCCCAATCGTCCTGTGACACATCTTGCCCGATCGTGACGCTCCGGCTGCCCCAGGCCAATTCGCTGAATCCGCTGGCTTTGAGGACCATTTCCCGTTCGGTTTGACTGAAATTCTTCAATTCCTCAAACGATTGAATTTCGAGCTTTGGTAACACGGCGTGGTGGGGCAGTTCGGCTGGATCGACGATCCAACTCCACGGAAACAGTTCGAGCAGGCGGTGGAAATTCGCGTCGCGCAGTTCGCGCCGCCACACGTCCCGGAGTGGACGCATCCTCAGGATCGCCGCCCACATTTTTTCCTCGAGCCACGGTTTGAAGGGCGGAGTCACACGCGGATTTCCAAACGACTGTTCAATTCCCGGCAGGTTCGGCAGATCGAAGAGCTCGAAAAACCGGTAAATGTCGCGATCCGTTTTTGCAGTGAAATTTTCAGCCGAATGCACCTGGAAATCACCGTCCAGTTGTCCGGCCAGCCATTCCATTTCGGGTCGGTAGTCGGAAGATTCTTCGGAAATCGCGATATCGACGTTCGAACTGGAAAAAATCGATTCGAACCCGCGCAGCATGCCGTCCGCACCGCCGATGATTTTTTCTTCGGGCTTCGTTCCGGCGTAGGTTTCGCCGAGCCAGGCGGTGAGCCCGATCCCACCCGGCACAGAATCGAGTTCGGTGATCGCGAAGCCGTCCTCGGTCAGGATCAGGTCTGGACGGATCACGGCGGGGACGGCCTCAACCACATCCGACTCAAGTCCGGCTTCCAGGAGAGCGTCCGGTTTCCCACGTTCGAGGTATCCGGCAATCCAGTCCGGTAAGGTTCCTTTGCGACTGCGCCGATAAATCGTGTCCGCGGCTTGCTGAAATTTCCACAAAACCGGCCCCAGTTTTTCGAGTTGGCGGAATGTCTTTCGATCAATCGGGAACGGATCGGGGGAAATGCGCCATTCTTTTTCGGCGAACAGTCCGTCTTTCGGCAGGGAGTCGCGAATTTTCTTTGCGCGTTCGATGCTGCTGTCCTGCTCGGGCATGAAATCGTGTTCCTCAGTGAAAAACATATCACTGCATCAGTCGCAGTGCGGCCCGCAAAATTTCATCTGCATTCGTAATTTCGGAATCGACCTTCTCGACGGCTTTGTGGGCATCGGCCTGCTTGTAACCGAGGGAAATCATTGCCAGTACGGCATCGTTGCGGGCCGATTTTTCGGGTGGGAGCGTCCCGCCCCGGGCCTGCGTTTCCCAGGCGGACGTGACGCCGACCTTGTCTTTCAATTCGAGGACGATCCGCTCCGCCGTTTTTTTTCCGAGTCCCTTGATTTTCGAGATCGCGGTGATGTCCCCGGCCACGACTGCCGCTTTGAAATCGGCGGCGGACATTCCGCTCATCACGGACATGCCGACCTTCGGGCCCACGCCGGAAACCCGCCCGATCAACAACCGGAATAAATCGCGGCCATCGTCATCGGGAAAGCCGTAGAGGGTTTGTTCCTGCTCGCGTATATGGTGGTGGGTTCGTACGAAAACGGTTTCGCCGATTTGTCCGAAAGAGCCGTCGGCGAGTAGCGGCACCAGCACTTCGTATCCGACGCCGTTTACATCGATCACGAGCCGGCCCGGCCAGCTTTCGGTGAGTTTGCCTTGTAAAAATGTGATCATGTCGAATGAACAGGGTTGGTTTGTCGAACAAACCCTGTTGGTTCGTTTTTTCGCAAAACCGGTCTAAACTACACAGTTTCCCCGAATCCAAACATGATTTTCCCTCGAACACTGTTGACTGCCCTTTGCGGCCTGATTTTTCTCCCCGTCTTCGGGCAGGAGACCCCGGCGAAAAAGGAATTTCGGAAGGGGCTCTTGTTTGAGAGCACGATCGAAAATCCGAAGGTGTTTTCGAAAGTGGATGGGGCAAAAAAGACGATGCTGGTCCCCGCTTTCGAGTGGGAATACGGGGTGAAATTTTTCACGAAGGAAAGCTGGCAGAAGCAGGGGATCGACTGGGAGGGGTACCGGAAAGCGGCGATTGGGATTGCTGATTCGATCGTGGACTCAGCGAAGATGGAATTGGTCCGCGACGAAAGGAAGGTGGTGGATTACGCGATTTTGCAGAGTGATGATCCGTTTTTGAGCAGCGTGCTGCTTTCGGAAAAATTGTATATGAAGTTGAAGGACAAATTGGGCGAAAACATGCATGTGGTCATTCCGGAACGGGGCACGATTTACCTGTTTCCGGCCGAGGGTAGCAAATTGGATGGGTATGGCCCGTCGATTGTGAGGCGATTTCGGGCGTCGAAAAGTCCGGTGAGCGTGGAAGTTTTTCTGCTGAACTCCGATGGTTACCGGGTAATTGGGGAGTTGTCTGAAAATTGAATTCCGTTCTGAAAAATCCTTTCACAATTGAGAATTGAGCGAATTTGCGACTCGGAGACGAAAATGGTGGTCAAAAAGGGAGTACTATGGTAAACTCTGCGACCATGTCGAACACACGAAGAACACGATTCTCAAGACGGGTCCCAGATCACGTAACGGACGAACTCGTGAACGTTTTAGCCAATCAGGAAACGTTCGGGTTCAACGACCTTTTCGAGGTTGTTTATGAAAACTTGAAAGCCCGAAACGCCGTTAGCGGCGGTGAGGAAATGCTTCGGCTGCGGGCTTACGAAAAACTTCAGAACCTGGTGACCCGGGGTTTGGTCGAGAAAAACGGGAAAGAATACCGCGGTCTCGAGAATATTCAGGATGCCTCCAGCGCGCAAGCCGCGACGGGAAGCTGAGTATTTTCGCCCCTGAAATTCCCGGGCCAAAATTCCGCCTAGACGGAATACCTGAAATCATTACATTCCGGTGTGTCGGTCCTTCCGACGCACCGGTTTTTTTGTGCCTTTTCCGTTAATCGCCTCAGTTTTTCCATCTCATGCAACAGGACTATCTACCCGTTCTCATCCAGATCGTGATCGCCTCCGGTTTTGCGGTTGCCACGCTGATTGCCAGTGTTGTGCTGGGAAAACGAGCCCTTCGGAACCGGGTAAAGGATTCGCCGTATGAATGCGGAATGAATCCGGTCGGAGAAGGCCAGGCCCGTTTCAGCGTGAAATTCTATCTCGTGGCGATGCTGTTCGTGCTTTTTGATATTGAAGTGGTTTTCCTGTATCCCTGGGCTGTTCAATTTCGCGAGAAAGTGGGCGAATTACCCGTTTTCTTCTGGGGAATGCTTGGTTTCGTTGGCGTTTTGTTTATTGCCTACCTGTATGCTCTGAAAAAAGGAGCGCTTCAGTGGAAAAACTGAAATCAGCCTGCTTTTTACGGTTCATACCCTGATCCCTACCCCGCCCCGGTGCGCCATGATTCATTACATAGCCTTTTACACCCTGAAAGACGGCGTGACCTCCGAGAATATCGAGGAAATGATCCGGATGAGTCGCAGCCGATTGTTGAAAATCAACGAGGCCCACAACGTTCGGTCCGGACGAACGATTCAGGAAAAATCGGAGTTTCCATTTTTCGTGTCCGCTGATTTCGAAAGCATGGACAAGTTGGCGATTTTCCGCGAAGACCCGCAAAATCTCAAGTTCGAGCGTGAAGTGATTCAACCTCACACCAAGGACTGCAAGGAATACCTGTTCGAAACCGAGCCGGGAAAAGACATCAAGTATTCGTAGCAACAGGGTTGATCCGGCAGGCATCCCTGTTCATTCGTGCAGCCGAAGTTTGCGGGCTTGCCAGATTCGGGTATGGTGTGGTTGGATACGCCATCAAGTGATGCAAAGGGCATCGCGACCAGCGGGATCACCTCCTCCCCGGTGATCGATCGCGGTTTCAAAATTCAAACCGGAAGGAAATACATGATCCAGAAACACTTCATTCTCCCACTCCTCGCCGCCGTGATCTCCCTATCGTTCGCAGCAGGCACAGCTCTTTCGCAACAGCAGCCGATTGCGAATTACTACAAGAAAGGCGTCGAACTGTACAACGCCGGCGACTACCAAAACGCCAAGAAATATCTCGAATTTGTCATTTCGAAACAACCAAACAGCCCGCATGCCCGGTCATATTTGGCAAAAACGAATTTGGCGATCAAGCAGGGCCGAAAGCCGAAAAACTCGATCGAGAATGCGCTTTCGAATCTCAAACTGCCCGTCATCGACTTCAGCGATGCCAGTCTCGGAGATGTGCTGGATTACCTCGCCAAGCGATCCGAGGAGTTGTCCGGCGGTAAAATCGCCGCAAATTTCGTCTACAAAGGCACGCCGGAGCAAAAACAGAATCTAAAGGTGACCTTGAAACTACGCGATGTGCCCATGACGGAAGTCATCCGGTATGTCGGCGGCCTGACCGAGACACAATTTACCTACGAAGAACATGCCGTAGTGGGCACCCCATTCGGTGGCGCTGCGAGCAGCGAACCGGCTTCCACGCCGGCAGCAGCAAATCAGGAACCGGCCAAGACCGTCAATCCATTGCCCGGAACTCCGGCTCCAAGCCCTTTTCAGTAAAAAAGCGATTATTACAGTTTGTGAACGCTCTCATCACCGGCGGGCGCGGCGGATTGGCCCGTGTTCTCACGGAATCCCTGTCTCAAGCCGGATTCGATTCCGTTCTGGCTCCCGGCCGGGACGAACTGGATGTCTGTTCGGTTGAATCCGTAGATACCTTTTTCGCGGAGCAGAATCTCGACCGACTCGATTTACTGGTGAACAACGCCGGGATCAATGCTGATCGGCCATTGGCCAAAATGACCGAGCAGGACTGGGATTCGGTGATACAAACCAACCTTTCCGGTGCCTTTCGGGTCTCCAGGTCAGCATTCAAAATCATGCTGAAGAAGCGATGCGGCCATATCGTGAACATCGGTTCTTTCTCGGGAGTTTGTCCGCCGGTCGGCCAGGCCAATTACGCCGCCGCCAAAGCGGGATTGATCGGTTTCACTCAGGCCCTGGCGGAGGAAGGCGGAAAACGGGGTTTGCGGGTGAATTGCGTTCTGCCCGGGTTTCTTGAAGGCACCAAAATGACGGCAGATCTTCCGGAAGAGGTCATTGAACAGGCCCGGGCACGCCATGTGCTGGGACGTTTGAATACCGTGGAGGATGCAGCGGAGTTCATCTCGTTCCTCCACGTCCAAATGGGGAATGTGTCCGGCCAGGTTTTTCAACTGGATAGCCGGATTCGCCGATGGACATGATGCAATCTCAGTCGCAAATGGCCATCGCATTGGCCGCCGCGTAATGATCCGCATGGCTGATGCTGATTTGCACGGAGGTAATTCCGTTAGCGTCTGCGAAAGCCTGTCCGTCACCGGACAGGATGACGTAGGGCTGGCCTTCAGCATTTCGCAGAATTTCCATATCGTCCCAGCCGAGATTCGCGCCGATTCCTGTACCAAACGCCTTCGCTATCGCTTCTTTCGCGGCAAACCGGGCTGCATAGTGGCGAGCGGGAAACTTCATTTTCCGGCAATATTCCTGTTCGGACTCCGCAAAAACCCGGTTGAGGAATCGATCCTCGAACCGTTCGATCGAATCTTCGATGCGAGCGGTTTCCACGATGTCGATTCCAATTCCAAAAATGCGCATAACGGTGATCAATTCGTGAGATCTTCGACCATGAGGGTGATCCAGGAAAAAATCGCAAAAATCCAGCCGACGATCAGTGCGATGGAGAGAATCAGGGCAAACCACCAGCGGAATTTGCTGCGGGGAACGATTCCGCGCGAAGCCTTCCGGTGCTTGATGACGTAATACAGCGCGACCGGAGCGGTGAACAGCGTGACGAAGAAAAAGAAAATCGACAACAACCACGGGACCATCAGACCGAGAGCGATATTGTCGTAGAGTTTCTGGCCGGCGAGAAATTCATCATCACCTTTCCTTTCGCGCAGCGTGTGAAGACACGGCATGCACAAAACACGGCCCGCCCAGTTCACGGACGCCTTTTCAGACATGAAACAGCCGCACTCGTCGCAAACTGTTTCCGCTTTCAATTCCGGATAAAACACGCAAGTCGCATCTCCATCCTCCGAGAGCAGGCCACTGGCTTTGATTCGCTTCTCATCTCCCACGTGCAGCCGGGGAAAGGTGATCAAATTCAGGCTGCTGCTGCAAACCGGGCAGTTCGCTTGAAACTCGCCCTTTTGAAGCCCCACCGGTACGCCGGCAAAACATTTCGGGCAGGTGGCAGTCGGAACAGGTTTGGCGGGCGCAGCCGGGGCCGGGACGGCCGCCGATGGTGCCGCGACAGGAGAAGCGGAGACAGGATCCGGTGCCGGTTGAGCCGGATCGTTCGCACTCGCATTTGACTCGATCGGAGATTCGCTCATCGATCTACCAGTCAGCCGGCGTTGGTGTTGATTCGAATAACCCTCGTGCCGCAAATCCGGTCATGCAGCGTCCGTTTTTCCGGGTCCCGCCCGGCCATCCAGAAACCGAAGGAAAAAATCCCGAACAGCACCGGGGCGACAAGCAAAGCCAGGAAAATGGCGCCCGTGGCAATGGTGGGATCGTCCGAAGAAAAGCTGGCCGCAAAAGTCAGGGCAATCAGGACCACCACGAGAATATAAGGAATCAGGAACTGGATCAAAAATGCGTTCAATGGAATTTTCGCCAGCCACCGCAGGAATGCTTTCCCATAGGTCAACTTGCGTCCTTCCGAGTCAACGACGATGGCGCCGATCACCTTTTTTCCAACCTCGCCGCCGTGTTTGCCCACCATCCAGGTGTGATAAAAAACGGAGACTCCGATCGAACCAAGCACGCCAACGCCGTAGGCAATCACCAACCCGATAATCGGACCACTCATGGAGTCCGGCTCGATGTCCTCGGGATTCATCGTAACTGCGACGATAAAATACGGAACAAAACAAAGCATACCAGCGGCCCCCTTGATTAGGGCATCCAGGAAATAGCCCAGGAAACGCCACCAGAACCCCACATACACAAAATCCTCCGGATCCGCGACATCCTCATCGCCGGTTTCCATCAGTTTCTGGACAAACGCATCCTTGTGCTCCGCTGCGATCAAAACATCCCCGTACGGCACCATCTCTCCGCGTGGCAGGACACGCCCGGAATGGGCACAAATCGCCACCTCAACTGCCTCATCACTCCCCTGCTGCTGACCGATCAATTTCCCGGCCACGTTGTGGAAAGGAGTCCAGTCCTGCATTCCCGAGCGCCAAACCAGCCCCGTCCCCTCCAGTTCTCCCGCTTCGTTCAGGCGCAGCAATTCCCCGTCCGGCACCGGGCCGAGCCTTTCATTTTGCTTCGTTGCGTAATACCAGTCCGACATCCGGGGCGTGCGGTAATACTCGCAAGCCACTCCCCGATGTAAAACCAAAAAACGATCAAACAGGGTTGGTTTGGCGAACCAATCCTGTTGATTCGTTTTCCTTCAAAAGGCTTGAACTTCGCGGGATTCAGCCTGAAATAGAAGATCAGGCTTCCCTCCTCTTGATTGCACGATGCCCGAAACCACCGAACAGCCAGCGACCCCGGAAGACCTCGAACAACTTTCGTTCGAGGAGGCCATGGATACGCTCGAAGAACTGGTGCGTGGAATGGAATCCAACCGGGTGCCGCTCAATGACTTGATCGACGGTTATGAAAAAGGAACCCGACTCTATCAAATTTGCCAAAAACGGCTGGACGAAGCCCGTGGTCGCATCGATTTAATCCGCCGCCGGAACGATGGCGGGGCTGAGTTGGAGCCGTTTGATGCAGAATCTTCCACCGACCCGACGAATGCCTCCGCCGCAAACGACGCGTCCGCAAAAGATGCTGCGCCCGTAACCGCTTCCGGACCGGAAGCCGCCGAATCCACCGATACCCCCGATTTGCAGGATGGAGAACTCTTCTGACAACCCCTACGCCGATATCGCCACCGAAGATCTTCCCAAGGTCGATAATGGTGCGGATCTCAAGAAACTGGACGAGGAACAGCTTCCGCTGCTCGCCGAAAATGTCCGTCGGACCCTCATCGAATCGCTCTCCAAAACGGGCGGCCACCTCGGCCCAAACCTCGGCGTGGTTGAATTGTCCATCGCTCTCCACCGCGTGTTTGAAACGCCGAAAGACAAATTCGTATTCGACGTCAGCCACCAGGCATACGTCCATAAAATGTTGACCGGTCGGTGGGACAAAATTCACACCATTCGCCAATACGAAGGCCTCAACGGATTCTGTCTTCGCTCCGAAAGCGAGCACGACTGCTACGGAGCAGGTCATGCCGGTACAGCCGTATCCACCGCCCTCGGAATGGCTGCCGCGCGCGATTTGAACGGTACAGGTGATCACGTCGTCGCCATTGCCGGGGATGCCGCCTTCACCTGCGGGCCAACGTTTGAAGCACTGAACAACATCGCGGAGACCACCAAAAAATTCATTCTCGTCCTGAATGACAACGAGTGGTCGATCGACCGGAACGTCGGCGCCATCGCAAAATACTTCCACGCCCTGCAAACCAGCCCGACCTACGAGCACATCCACGACAAGGCCGCCGAGTTCGTCGAAAAAATCGCCGGCAAAACCCTCCGAAGCCTTGCCGGCAAGGTCGAGCGCGGAGCGAAAAACCTGCTTTTCCCGAACGTCCTGTTTGAAAAATTCGGTCTTCGCTACTACGGCCCGATCGACGGGCACGACGTCGATTTGCTGGAGAAAACTTTCGCCTTTTTGAAAGAGCAGGATGAACCGGTCGTCCTCCACATCATTACCGAAAAAGGACGGGGATACGAGCCAGCCAAGGGGAACCCGATGAAATTTCACGGTCTGGGCCCCTATAAGACCGAAACGGGCGAAACCCCGCCCGGCGATTTGCCGACGTTTTCCCAGATCTATGGCGAAACGCTCGGAAAATATGCCCAGGACGACGAGAAAATCACCGCCATCACCGCTGCCATGCCGAACGGCACCGGCCTGGTCGGATTTCAAAATCTCGTGCCCGAACGTTATTTTGATGTCGGCATCGCCGAGGAACACGCCGCCCTGTTCGCCTGTGGCCATGCCACCCAGGGCCTGAAACCGTTTCTGACCATTTATTCCACTTTTTTCCAGCGCGCCTACGACATGGCGGTGCACGACATCGGCATTCAAAACCTGCCTGTCCGCCTCTGCATGGATCGGGCTGGATTGAGCGGCGACGATGGCCCGACTCACCACGGTCTGTTCGATATCGGCTACCTCCGTCACGTCCCGAACTGGATCTTCATGCAGCCGAAGGACGAAGACGAATTTGCTGACATGCTCTGGACCATGGCAAATTACGACGACGGCCCCAGCGCGATTCGCTATCCCCGCGGAGCCGGAGTCGGGGCGAAATTGAAAGACAAACCCGAGTTGCTGGAAATTGGCAAAGCCGAAGTCATCGACGGTGAAGGGACAGATGTGGCCCTGTTTGGTCTCGGCCACCTGTTTGAACTGGCCGTCGATGCAAAACAGCAGCTTGAGGAAATGGGATACAGCGTTTCGCTCATCAATCCGCGCTGGATTAAGCCGCTTGATGGCGATTGCATCGAAAAATTCGCCAACCAGAGCACAGTGATTTGCACGCTTGAGGATCACGTCCTCCACAACGGGTTCGGCTGCGCCGTGATCGAGTATTTGAACGACGCCGGAATCAATACGCCCGTCGAACGCATCGGATGGCCCGACGAATTTGTGGAGCACGGCAAGGTTCCGATCCTGCGCGAGAAACACGGCATCACCGCCGAGAATTGCGTCCGGAAAGTCCTCGAGCATCTCCCCGAACGCGAAGCCGCTCCGAAGGAAACCGCCGAAGCCGTGGCGTGATTCGATCCGACAGGGTTGATTCGCCAAACCACCCCTGTCTGTTCGTTTTACTTGGAACTGCCCTACGACGCCACCTGGACTGTTATCGCCGCCGCCCTCGCAGGCGCGTTCTGCCTTGGTGTCGCTAAAACCGGATTTCCGGGGATCGCGATCATCAACATTCTGCTCGTCGCGGAATTGTTCGGCACGAAAAACTCGATCGGCATCATCCTGCCGCTGCTGATCGTCTGCGATCTCGTGATTTACCCGATGTATCGAAAATACGCCAGCTGGCGGCAGGTGTGGAATCTCGTGCCGAGTACACTGATCGGCGTCGCGCTCGGTTGGTACTTTCTGAAACTGATCGATGACACCACCGCGAAGCAGGTGATCGGCGGAATTGTGTTGGTCATGCTCGTGCTGCAGCTGATTCGCGAGTTCCGGAAAACGTTTCTCGAACACCTGCCCGCATCCAAAACCTTCGTGTTCGGAAGCGGACTGATGATCGGAATTTCAACGATGATGGCGAACGCCGCCGGCTCGGTCTACTCGATTTACGTGCTGGTCCGGAAATTAAAAAAGGAGGACTTCCTTGGAATCGGAGCGCGGTTTTTCCTCCTCATCAACACGCTCAAAGTCCCGTTTCTCGTCGAGCTGGATCTGATCAACCGCGAATCGCTGTATCTCGATGCCTTGCTTGTTCCCGGTGTGCTGCTGGGAATTTTTCTTGGAAAAACCCTGATCCAAATTGTGCCGCAGCGAATTTTTGAGTGGCTGCTCTACGCTTTCACGCTGATTGCGGGGATTTGGTTCCTGTTTTTCCCCGACATTTTGAATAAGTGAATTGAGACAAATCGCTCCGGCACGGACCGGGTGTGTCGACGGTGAAACTGCGAGCTGTAACCGGA
The DNA here is from genome assembly GCA_013003335.1 of Verrucomicrobiales bacterium. Classification (GTDB taxonomy): domain Bacteria; phylum Verrucomicrobiota; class Verrucomicrobiia; order Verrucomicrobiales; family DEV007; genus JABDJT01. Next base: position 12,489 of record JABDJT010000462.1, read on the forward strand.
TCATAACCCTGCCGGTGAGCGACGGCAGCTTTTACGACGACGAATTTCAGTTCTTCGGGATTGATCCGCTGGCTGCGCCACTGACCAAGATCAAAGGGCGGCGTTCGATTCGAAGTCAGCAAAATCCGGATTCGCTCGTCGGTCGTCTTCACCACGACGCTGTCGCCCATGTCAAAAAAGTCACCGGACAGCGAAGCGAGGTGGCTATGCTTGTCCTCAAGTTCGAATTCCCCGTCCGATTTGAAGACCACTTCGACCTCGATCACGACAGGACCTTCGTCGAATCGACTGCCCTTCCCGCCGAGTGCGACTTTTTGCCGGTGCCCAATCGGTTTTTCGTGAAGCAGGCTGACAGCTTCCGGGTCATTCAGGCAAACCGCTGCTTCCGATATCACGGACTCGTTCAGCAAAGCGCGAAACAGCCCGGTTCCGTCGCCCGGTGCACCACCGCCGATGTTTTCGCTCGGCTCGACCAGCACGGTGAGGCCTTCGACTGGTTCGGCGACGATTCTCGCGATGACTTCGTCGACCGGCAAATCCGTTTGCGTGATTTCGGAGTCGAGCCTTTTTGCTTCGGTGATTAAATCATCCAAAATCGGATCGCAGGCCGCGGGATCGGTGGTGACGATTTGAAAACTGACACCCGTGTCCGGCGTATCCGCAAAAGCAAACCCGGCACTGACCGAGACGGCCCAAACGTGTTCGTTTGCAGTTTCGAATTCGCGGGCGCGGGCTTCCAGTGAGCGCATCGGGTCGTCGGCCGTGGCTGTGTGAGTCGGTGCCCAGACGAGGTCGGTATGCCGGTTAACGGTCGCCACGGCTTCGCCCGAATCCATTTGCCGCGCCATCAATTCCGCGGCACGAACGGCGGCCTCGCGAGCGTCGGAATGCGGATTTTCGCGATAGCCTACCAGGCCGTTCGCGAGTTCCGTCATCGCTGGTGAGACGTTTGCGTGAAGATCAAAGACTCCGAAAATCGGGAGTGATTCGGCATTCGGGAGACTGCGGATTCGGCCGAGGATTTCGCCTTCGACGTCGTCGATCGACTCCGAAACCATTGCGCCGTGCAGGACCAGGAAAATGCCATCGACGTTTGGATTCCACGTCGCGACGAAGTCATTCCAAAAGGAATCGATCACCGCGTCTTCGACCGTTCCCGATGGCACCGCCCGGTAATCCGGCCCCGGCCGCAATTTCCATTCGCGTCTTTTCGAGAAAAATTCGACCGCGCCACCGAGCGGCGAGCTGTCGCCCGAGCAGGAAAAAATTTCCGGTCCCCGCCGAATTTCAAAATCGTCCAGCCCCGTCGTCTCATCGAGAAAGGTGTGCGTTTCGTGAAACAGACCGGCGATGAAAATTTTCGGCATGACAAAATGTAGGATGGCTCTCCCGAGGCGTCTTCACAAGCCCGGAGGATCGTAGGACGGAGTGGCACTCCGTCCTACGTGACGAACGGTTTCACCAGCGCCCAGATGCCAACCAGCAAAATGGCGATCGCACTGGTCCAAAAACAAACGTCGTAGAGTTTTCCCGGTCGAAGCGGAGCGACGAGGCGGCGGTATCGAAAATGAATCGCGGCGACGATAACGATGAGCAACATCGCGGTGGTCGATGCGCCGCCGATGTAGACCATGAACAGCGGCTTGCCCATCGCGAAATAGACGATCGACCAGATCACCGGGATGACCCAGGCCAGCCAGGCGATGGCTTTTCCGCGTTGTTTGTTGTCGCGGAAATCGAGCAGCCGAAGCTGGCCGAAGCAGTCCGCGAAACCACGAGTCCACGCGCCGAGGGCGGAAAACAGTGTCGAAAACAGGACGACAAATGCGCCGGTCATAAAAGCCGTTTTGGCCCACGGTCCGAGCGTTTCGGTGTAAATCACGGAAAGTCGTTCGATCAATCCTCCTCCGGAAGGCAGGTCTTCGGCCCCGTGCAGAATCGCGGCACCGAGGATGAAAAACGCGGCCGTCATGACGGTGTAAACAATCATTGCGGCGATCGCGTCGAGATACATCACACTGATCCATCCTTTCGCGCGCCGCTGCCAATCCGGGTTGTCCTTGTCGGACGGGCCGGTCTTTTTGGCGTAGCCTTTTTCAAGCAGCCAGTAGTTGTAGTGCATGATCTCATCGCCGCCGACGCCGGTGATGCCGAATGCGCCGATGGCGTAGAACAGGACCTTCATGTCGTTGGGCAAATTCGGAATCAGCCCGCGAATCACGTTTCCGCCTTCGACGGCAAAATCCGTGTTCTGGAGCATGATCAAACTGCCGAGCGTCATCAGGGTGAACAGCCCGATCAGGACCAGCGAGAGCCGTTCGATGACCTTGTATTTTCCGCGAAAAATCAGGAGCGAAACGATGGCCGCGAAAAGCGCGCACCAACCCGCCTCGGCGATTTTTGCAGCGAACGCGGCGTCCTCAATTCCGGTAATGGATTGCGTCAGCGTGATCGTGCCCGGGAACGCGATGTTGGCGATTTCGGCGACCAGTCCGATGATCGCGCCGACCTGCAAAAATTTCAGGACCATCAGCGCCAGCCAGAGCCAGATCGACCAGTTTACACGCCCGGGTGCCCAGCCGGGCAGCTTGTTGAAGGCCTCCATTGTGGTTTCACCGGAATGGATCGCGTGTTTTCCGAACTCGAGCTGCAGCGTCACTTTGACGAGGCAGGAAAACAGGATGACCCAGAGCAGCGTCATGCCGGCCTGGGCGCCGAAAGCGGTCGTCGCGATCAGTTCGCCCGATCCAACGATCGAGGCTGAGAGAATGAATCCGGGCCCGAGGTATTTCAGTTTTTGAAAAAACCGGGTCGGCGGTTCCTCGATCGTCGCCTCGGTAATTTCGTAGGGATTCGGCTGCTCGCTCATGAAAAAAAAGAACAATCAGCGTGGAAAAGCGACCCGGCTTTGGCAAGCTCAACCTGAACGGAATGCGGGACGGTTGACGCTTTTTTCGAAATTCGATAGGATTCATTCAAACAAAAATAATCCCATGAAACGTTTCATAATCTCTGCGGCCCTGATTTTCAGCCTGGCTGCCACCTCCACCACCGTCGCTGAAGAACGTGTTTGGACGCGTGCCTCCGACGGAAAAACGGTTAAAGGCGAGTTCGTCAAAATGAAGGACGAAAAGACCGCCATCATCAAAATCGGCGGCGCGGACCGCGAGTTTCCCGTCGCGATGCTCTCCGAAGCCGATCAAAAATTCCTTGCCGACCAATCCAAGCCGGCCGATCCGGCACCGGCTGCGCCCGGCGACGCAAAGGCCGCTCCCGCGCCTGCTGCGAAAGCCGCAATGCCGACAGGTGAAACGATCGTCACGCTAAGTGGTGTGCATCTTTGCTGCAAAGACTGCGAAGCGGCGGCGATTGCTGCCCTGGATAACGAGCGGCTCACCATTGCGAACAAGGACAAAATCAAAATCGAACCGGATCGGGGCGAGGGCACAATCAAAGTCACGGCTCCGAGCGGGAAAGACGCGATGGATGGATTGAAAGCGCTTCTGCAGGCCGGCTTTTACGGAAAATCCGACCATGATGTGGTGAAATACGCCGACATTCCGGAACGGGCCAATCTGCCAACGAATACGATGACGCTTCGTTACCTCCACATTTGCTGCCGGGGCTGTCTGCGTGATTTCGAGAAAGTGATCAAGTCGATCGACGGAATTGACGAGCACAACGCGAAAGAGGGGTCTTCGTCGGTGGTTTTGAAAGGAACCAGTTTCAAACCGATGGACGTAATGACCGCGCTTCGGGAAGCGGGTTTTGGCGGCAGCTATCAGTAAGAATCACGATTCTCGAATCAACAGGGTTCGTTTGGAGAACATACCCTGTTCATTCGTTTTCCGCCGCAGAGGCCGCGCGGAAGAGATCGAATTCGCCCAGCGGTTTGCCGAGGATTTGCAGGCCGACAGGCAGTTGTTTTCCCTCCTCCACGACCGTTCCGCAGGGAACGCTGATCCCGCAGATGCCGGCGAGGTTAGCTGAAATGGTGTAAATATCCGCAAGGTACATCGCGAGCGGATCAGTCGCTTTTTCCCCGATTTTAAAAGCGGGCGTCGGGGCGATGGGTGAGGCGATCACATCGACTTTTTCAAAAGCGGTTGTGAAATCGTTCCGGATCAGCGTACGAACTTTTTGCGCTTTCGCGTAAAATTTGTCGGAGTAGCCGGAACTGAGAACATACGTCCCGAGAATGATGCGGCGTTTCACCTCCGGCCCGAACCCTTCAGCACGGGTTTTTTTGTAGTGGGAAATCAAATCGGTGGGTCCGTCGGCACGATGGCCGTATCGAACGCCGTCAAATCTTGCCAGGTTAGCGGAGGCTTCGGCGGTGGCGATGATGTAATAGGTCGCCACGGCAAACTCGGTGTTCGGCAGGGAAATCTCAACCGTTTCGGCGCCCTGCGATTCGAGTTTCCGGATCGCAGCTTGGACGTGTTCTTTAACGCGCGGGTCGAGGCCTTCCGAGAAATATTCTTTCGGAAGCCCGATCTTCAGGCCTGCGATGTCTTTCCCGACCGCTTCGGTGTAATCCGGGACCGGTTCGTCCAGGCAGGTGGAATCCTTCGCTTCACTACCGGCAATAATTTTGGTCAGCAATGCGGCGTCTTCGACGGTTTTGGTAATCGGACCGATTTGATCCAGTGACGATGCGAAGGCCACGAGGCCGTATCGCGAAACGCGGCCGTAGGTGGGTTTTACACCAACCACACCGCAGTGACTGGCAGGTTGGCGGATGGAACCTCCTGTGTCCGTTCCGAGAGCAGCAATCGCTGTGTTCGCCGCAACGACAGCAGCAGACCCTCCGGAAGATCCGCCGGGAATGCGGTCCAAATCGTGTGGGTTGCGGCAAATTTTGATCCCTGAATTTTCATTCGAGGAACCCATCGCAAATTCATCCATGTTGGCCCGGCCGAAGGGGATTGCGCCGGCTTCCCGCAGTTTGCGAATTACGGTTGCGTCGTAGGGAGCAGTGTAGTTGTCGTCCAGGATTTTTGATCCACAGGAGCAGGGCTGACCTTTGACATTGATCAAATCCTTGATGGCAATCGGCACGCCGCCCAGGGGCAGATTGATGTCCGACTTTTCCGCTTCGGCCAGGGCGGATTCTGGATCGTAAGAGAGATATCCGCCAATTTCGTCGTCCTTATCATCGATGGCGGAGGCAATCGCGGAAATTGCGTCGGTTGGGTTGAGATCTCCAGCCCGATAAGCGGCGCGGAGTTGGGCGATGGAGAAATCGGATGGATTCATCGCGTCAATTACTCGACCACCTTGGGCATTTTGAATTGGCCCTGCGCCACGGCCGGGGCGTTGGAAAGGGATTCCTCCTGCGACAACGATTTGTCGTGAGCGACGTCTTCCCGATAC
>JABDJT010000493.1 GCA_013003335.1 Verrucomicrobiales bacterium
TGTCTGCGGTGGTCGGTTTCAGACGACAGAAAATTTCGAGCGTTTTGTTCGAGAAAACGACATAGGGCGGCATGCCGGCCTCGCTGGCGACGTCGTTTCGCAGGCGCTTCAGCTTGTCGTAAAGCACTTCATCAAAATCCAGCTCGCTCAGGTCGGACGCGTCGATTTTTTTCTTGGCGGATGGGCTCGCCGCCAGCTTGCTGCGATCCGGCCAGGCAATGCGGAAATTCCGGTCGCCCCGCATCACGGTCGCGCCGCGCGGGCTGAGCGTGACGAGCGGATAAGGCGTTTTTTTGGTGACGACCAGCCCGGCTTTTTCGAGTTCGCCAAACAGGGCGTAGACATAGGCCGAGCCTTCCTCCTTCAAAATTCCGTGGGTCGAAAGCTGATCGAGCCGGACTTTCAGGACTTCCTGCGATTTGCTGCCGCACAGCATCGACACGATTTTTCCCTTCCCGAAAATCGGCTCCCACTCGCCGTTCGGAAGCTGCCGCGAGGCGCGCGCCACGCCGCTCAGCGCCTTTTGCACGATCAGCATTTCCTCGTCGTCCGGTGCCCGCTTGTCGCTGATCTCATCGCTTCCGCACACATCGCAGGTCCCGCAGTTCGCGTCGCCGGCTTCGCCGAAATAATTCAAAATCCAAGCCTGCCGACAGCAATCGTCGTCGTAGCAGAACGCCACCACCGAATCGAGTTTCTCGCGGTCGCGTTTCTCTTTCTCGGCCAGGGCATCCGTGTCGATTTCGAGGTCCTCCGGCTCAGTTTCCGGATTCGTCAGGCGCGTCCCGCGGGTCCGTTCACCCTGCACATCGAACCGCTGCAAATGCCCCGCCCGCACGAGATGGGAGATCGCCGAGCTGACGGCCATGCCGTTTTTCGCGCCGATGATGTCGCTCAGTTCGCGGATCGGCACGACTGCCTCGCCGTTCTCTTTCGCGACGTGTTTCAGCGCTCGATAGACGTCGCAAATGATGCCGTAACCGGGGTTGTTGCCTTCAATGAAAAATTCCTGCGTCCGCGTATCCGCGTAATTGAACAGCAACTCACAAACCGCCGGCTCGCCGTCCCGCCCCGCCCGGCCGGCTTCCTGGTAATAGGCCTCGATCGACCCCGGCACATCGAAATGAATCACGAATCGCACGTCGCTCCTGTCGATCCCCATCCCGAACGCGTTCGTCGCCACCGCCACATCGATACTCCGATCGAGGAACCGGTTTTGCGCCTCGGTCCGCTCTTTGTCATCCATCCCGCCGTGATAGGCGACCACCTTGATGCCCATCATCCCGAGCGTTTCAGTGACTTCCTCGACTTTCTTCCGCGTCGCGCAATACACGATCCCCGTTTTCTGTTCCTCCACGATTTTCTCGATCCGATCGTACTTGTCGCGATGCGAATCGCATGGCCGGACCGCCAGGGAAAGATTCGGCCGCTCGAATCCTGACACAGCCACAAACGGGTCGCGCAGCTTCAGCGTTTTGAGAATGTCTTCCCGCACGATCGGCGTCGCTGTTGCCGTAAATGCCGCCGTTTGGGGATAGCCGAGTTTTTCCACCGCCTCGGATAACTTCAGGTAATCCGGTCGGAAATCATGGCCCCACTGTGAGAGACAGTGCGCTTCATCGACAGCAAACAGCGCAATTTCCACCTTTGAGAGCGTGCTCAAAAACGCCCCGCTACGGAAGCGCTCCGGCGCCACGTACACCAGCTTGAATTTCCCCTCGCGCAGCTGATCGAGCCGCTCCGATTGCTCCGCGGGGGACAACGTCGAGTTGATTACCGTCGCCGGAATCCCCTTCGCCGTCAGCGCGTCGACCTGGTCTTTCATCAGCGCAATTAGTGGCGATACCACGATCGTCACCCCGTCCATCACCATCGCGGGAAGCTGAAAACAGAGCGATTTCCCGCCGCCCGTCGGCATGATCGCCAGCGTATCCCGCCCTGACAAAATCGCTGACACGATCGGCTCCTGTCCTGACAGGAAATCTCGAAACCCGAAGTGTGTTTCGAGCGATTCACGCGGATCGTGGATCAGCGGCAGTTCAAGAAGATCGGACATTCGTGCGGCAGGTGGAAGAAAGTGGACGAAGAATGGCTGATGTTCAAATGATGAGTTGTTTTTTGGAGTGCGAACCAACAGGGTCCGTTCGCGGAACCAACCCTGTTGATTCGTTTCCTACAAAAAATACGAATTCTGAAAAATTACACTTGTAATCTTTAAGAATTACGCTTGTAGTACTTCTGCCATGTCCAACCCGAATCCGACAGTCCCCCAAATTTCCGACGCCGAATGGACAGTCATGCGCGTGTTTTGGGATCGGGGAGATTCCTCCACAGGTGATGTGATCGATGCACTGCAAAGCCGGACGGACTGGAATCCGAAAACGGTCCAGACGCTGATCCGGCGGCTCCACAAAAAAGGCGCGCTGGAAGTCGCCGCAAAGAACGGCCGCGAATTTGTCTACCGGCCGACGGTGGCGGAAAACGATTGCGAGCACGCCGCCAGCCAGTCATTTCTGGGACGGGTTTTTGACGGAAAACTCACTCCGTTTCTGGCCAATTTTGTCGAGAATGAAGCGGTTTCCAAAGAGGAAATCGATGAACTGCGCCGGCTGCTCGACCGGGCCGCGGCGGATCACCAGGAACCGGAGGAACAGGCATCATGAATGACTTTTTCGAAACCCTCGGCAGTTGGATCCTGAAAACCTCGATCGAGGGAGCGATCCTGATCGGACTGGTGCTGCTGGTCATCGCTGTCCTCGGCCGGAATCTCGGGCCACGCTGGCGGGTGGCCCTGTGGACCCTGGTGGGCCTGAAACTGCTTGTGCCGGCTTCGCTGCCCTTTTTGCCGGGACTGGGGAGCCGTGCGACCGGGGTCGCGGAATTTGCTCCAGCCGCAAATCCGGGACCGGCTCCGTTCGTTCTATTGGAAGCCGCGCCGATAGAAATTTCGAGCACCGCCCTACCCGTCGCTTCCCCTGCCCTGTCGTTGACGACTCTTCTCATCGCCACCTGGCTCATCGGGGCCGTCGTTTTCCTCGCCGTGATTTTTCTGCGGCAGCAAAAATTCAATCGCCGCGCCAACGGTCGCTTCTGCTGCGACCGCGATTTGCTCGGGTTCGCAGCGGAAATTTCTCGCGATTTAAAGCTGAAGCGCAACGTCCCGGTTTTGCTCGGCCCGGCCGGATCGACTCCGGCGGTCTTCGGCGTGTTTCAGCCCAGGCTGCTTCTGCCGGAAGACTGGCGAAGCCGGTTTGATGAAGCCGGGCTGCGCCACATTTTGATGCACGAACTGGAACACGTCCGTTTCGGTGATGTGGCCTGGAACTGGGCAGCGGCGCTGGTCAATGCACTCCACTGGTTCAATCCGCTGGTCTGGCTGGCGGTGTCCCGTTTCCAGGCCGACCGCGAGCTGCGCTGCGATGCCGACACCCTGGCGCGACTCGAAGCGAGAGAGCGACTCGATTACGGCCGCACCCTGCTTCACGTGCAGGAAACTTTTCACGCCGCACCCGCCGTCGCAGGGCTGGCGCCGTGCGTGCGCAAAACCCCCGCCCTGCATCAACGAATTGCCATGATTACGAAACCCGCCGCCAGTCGAAACTGGCTCCAAGTTGTGTTCACCCTGGCCCTGGCCGGATTAATTTGTCTGTCTTTCGGCTCCGCTGCCCTCGCCGAGGGAGAACGAGAAGGCCGAAGCGAAGAAGGCGGCCGGGATGGTGCCAGGGACGGAGACCGCCCCGCTGAAAGTGCCCGGGAAGGCGAACGGAAAAGCACATTTCCCACTCGCGAAGGGGCCCGGGAAGGCGACCGTCCGCGCGAAGGAGAAACACGACGCGATGGTGACCGACCACGTGAAAGAGAACGCGATGGTGACCGACCACGTGAAGGTGCCCGGGAAGGCGAACGACGCGAAGGCGCGCGTGACGGGGATCGTGAAGGCGGAGCCGGAAATGTCCGGGACGGCCAGCTGAAGATTACCGTGTTCAAAAGCGGAATCGTGATTGGCGACCGCGAAATCCGGATGGCCGATGTGCGCAAAGCTCTCGAAGATACCAAGGCAAAAAGCGCGGTGATCGTGGCGAATGACGGTGTGCCGTTTCAGAGCGTGAGCACGGTTGTGAACGCGCTGAAAAATACGGGCGTAACCGAAGTGAGTTTTGCCCGGGCCGGGGAAGAAAGACGCGAAGGTGCCCGCGATGGCGATCGCCCTCGCGAAGGGGAAGGAATCCGTCGCGACGGTGATGCTCCCCGCGAAGGCGCTCGTGATGGCGAAATGCGCCGCGAAGGAGCTCGCGACGGGGATCGGCCTCGCGATGGCGACCGGCCCCGTGAAGGTGAACGCGAAGGAGCACGGGATGGCGACCGGCCCCGTGAAGGCGAGCGCGAAGGCGCAAGAGACGGCGACCGGCCCCGTGAAGGCGAACGCGACGGTGAAATGCGTCGTGAAGGTGCCCGCGATGGGGACCGGCCCCGCGAAGGTGGCGAACGCGAAGGTGCACGGGACGGGGATCGACCGCGAGAAGGTGGCGAGCGCGGATCCGAGTCCGGCGGTGAAATGGATGACCGCCAATTGGCTCAGCTCAGCCGCATTTTCAAAGCCTACGACAAGGACAACAGCGGCGGCGTGACGTTCGCGGAATGGGTTGCGATGAAAAATTACAAGCTGACCTCCGAGCAGGAAAAACGCGAGAAAGGCTGGTTCGACGAGGCTGATTCCAGCGGCGACGGTAAGATGACTCTCGGGGAGTGGATCGATTGGAAATCCAAGCAGGGCCGTTGAGCCGAAAACGATCCAGCAGGGTTCGTTTTTCGCCCAAACTGATGAAAGTGGCCGATTCGGTCCTGGCGCTGGGTCTGGCCATTTCTTTGGGCCCGGCATTTGCGGCAGAGCCCCCGGGAGTGGGCGAAATTCCCTGGTCTTTCCAGCCACTGAAACGCCCGGTCGTCGATTCATCAAAATACCAACACTGGGCGCTGAATGACCTGGACCGCTTCATCGCTGCGCGACTCGAAACTGAAGATCTCCGCCCGAACGGAAACGCCGATCGCACCACGCTGATCCGTCGCGCCGCGCTCGATCTGACCGGGCTGCCTCCGACACCGGAGGAATTCGACCGCTTTCTCCGCGATCCGGCGCCGGACCAGGAAGCGTTCGCAAAAGTGATCGACGCCTACCTTGCCAGCCCACGTTTCGGAGAACGCTGGGGCCGGCACTGGCTCGATGTCGCCCGCTACGCGGACAGCGTCGGCCGAACGTGGAACGCTCCGTTCGTGTACGCGTGGCGGTATCGCGACTGGGTGATCGACGCGTTTAACAACGACAAATCCTACCAGCGTTTCATTGCCGAACAGATCGCCGGCGATCTGTTACCCGCCAAATCGGTGGCGCAGCGTCGCGAGCAGGTCATTGCTACCGGATTCCTTACGCTCGGCTCGATCGCGATCAACATGGGCGTGAACGAGGGCTTCGTGCTCGACCAGGTCGATGACCAGATCGACGTAACGACCCGCGGCTTTCTCGGACTCAGCATCGCCTGTGCCCGCTGCCACGACCACAAGTATGACCCGGTTTCGCAGATGGATTATTACGCCATGGCCGGGATATTTTACAGCTCGTGGACCTATTCCGGCACGCCGCACGTCAGCGATCACGCGGGCTACGGCTACGTCGATCCGGAAATGCTTGTCCGCCTCCCGAAGGATCTGACCTCAAAGGTCGATCGCGTTCGCGAAGTGCCGGGTGGGATTCACTCGATGAGCGACCTGCGCCAATTTGGCGGAAAAGCCCCGCCTCCTTTCGAAATCATGCCTGACTGGGCGATGGGGGTGCGCGACGGAAAACCGGTGAACTGCGAACTGCGGATCGGCGGGGAATACTGGGACCGGGATGTCGCGCCGCCGCGCGGTGACATTCGGATTCCCGGCCTGCCCGATTTTCCGGATATACCTGCGGACCGTTCCGGTCGACTCGAGCTCGCGGAATGGATCGGCTCGCCGACGCATCCTCTCACTGCCCGTGTCGCGGTAAACCGGATCTGGCAGCACCTTTTCGGCCGGGGTCTCGTCGAGACCGTCGACAACTTCGGCTTCACCGGCCGCGAGCCGTCTCACCCGGATTTGCTCGATCATCTCGCCATCCGTTTCGTGGAAAACGGCTGGTCCACGAAAAAACTGATCCGCGAGATTATGCTCAGCCATACTTACCAACTCAGCGGTGACGCCCAAAAAACCGCCGCCATCGAAATTGATCCCGACAATACGCTTTACTGGCGAGCCAACGCCCGCCGACTCGAGTTGGAACCGATTCGCGACAGCATCTTGTTTATCGCCGGAGATTTAAACAACGGCGCACCGGAACCGGGTTATGTCGCCGGAAACGGAAATCGCGGGCGCAGCGCGGTTCGCGGCGAGATCGGGTTCGATTCGCCGTGGCGGACGATTTATCTGCCGGTGTTGCGCGATCGATTGCCCGATGAATTCGGCACATTCGATTTTCCCGATCCCAGTTCGGTCGCCGGATTGCGGCACGTCACGACGGCTCCGCCGCAGTCGCTCTTTTTCATGAACAGCCGATTCGTCGAAGACGCCGCTTACCGAACTGCCGATCGAATCCTGACGGAAACCAAATCTGATGAAGCAGGGATTGAGCTCGCCTACAAGCTGATTCTTTGCCGCGAAGCGACATCCGACGAAATCGCCGACGCTGAATCGTTCATGCGCGGACTCGATGTCGCCGGCCTCAAAGATCCCGAAGGCTATCGCTGGGCCACGTTGATCCAGGGCCTCTTTTCCACCGCTGAATTTCGCTACGTGCTGTGATGAAAACGCGCCGCCACTTTCTCGAAACTACCGCCCTCGCCACCTGCCTCCCGCACTGGATGGCATCCGCCAATCCGCTGGCCTCGAAAAAACCGCATCACCCGGCAAAAGCGAAGCGGGTGATTTTCCTGTTCATGAATGGCGGGCCAAGCCATCACGAGACCTTCGACTGGAAACCGGAACTCGCCTCCATTTCGGAAAACTCCCCGCGCATGCTCGCGCCGCAGCTGAAATTTCGTCCGTCCGGTCAGAGCGGCCTGATGATTTCCGAGGCCTTTCCCGAAGTCGCGAAACACGCCGACGAGCTTTGCCTGCTGAACGGCATGAAAATCGGCACGAACGGCCACCACCAAGCTGTTGTGCGGCTCCACACCGGAAATGAAATGTTCGTCCGCCCGTCTCTCGGAAGTTGGACAGTTTACGGGCTCGGTTCCGAAGCGGAAGATCTACCCGGTTTCATCACGATCAATCCGATCGCCAACCTCGGCGGCGCGGGAAACTATGGCTCTGCCTTTTTGCCGGCCAGTTACCAGGGAACGAGGATTTCCGGCGGAGCGGGCAGCGTTCCGAATTTGCGAAATGAACGGCTCACCACGGCTGATCAGCAAAGTCAGCTTGATTTCATCAACCGGGCCAACAGTCGCCTGAAAGACCGCCTGCCCGGAAATCCGGAATTTGAAGGCGTCATCCAAAGCTACGAGATGGCTTTCAAAATGCAGACGTCGATTCCGGAGACCTTTGATTTAAAAAGCGAATCCGACGCTACTTTCGCAATGTATGGGATCAACGACGGCCTCACTTCCGGTTTCGGAACGCAATGCCTGATGGCGCGTCGTCTCGCAGAAAAGGGCGTCCGGTTTATCCAACTCACGTCGAACGGCTGGGA
>JABDJT010000522.1 GCA_013003335.1 Verrucomicrobiales bacterium
ATATCCGCCAACTGCCGGATGCCCGCGAAATCTCTCCACCGTTTCCCGAATCAAATTCCGGGCCTCCTCCAACAGCCCGTCGACCGCGAAAAAATCGACATGCTGCGTCCATGGAATCGTGATGAACACCCGCAGGTCGGCCGCTGCCGCGGCGTGCAACAATTCGACATCCGGAATTTCGTATATCCGGATCGCGTTCGCCTGCAATTCTCCCGCAATCCGCTTCAATTCCAATTCGTGATCCGGCTCCTCCGCGAAAGGTCCGTATGTCACCGCTTTCACAAATTCATTCCGGTCTCCGGCCCGGAACCCTTTTCCGTGCACTTCCAGCGGATCATCAATTCTCGATATGGAGGATTCGTTGCTCACGTCGTCTTAATCGGGCAAACTGCCACGAGTTGGACGAATGGGAATGGCGAAAATTTGGCGCATCGATCAAACAGGGTTGGTTCGATGAATGAACCCTGTTGGTTCGTTTGCCTTCTCTCCCGGAGAATTCTGTTTTACGATCCTCCCATGAAAAATCTCACCGTTGCGGCCGCTCCGCTCGCCGCGTTCGCCCTTTCCGCTTTCGCTCAGGATTCGGACAAACCGGTTTCGCTGAAGCCGAAGAACGCCCACCGCGAAATGATTTCGAACTGGATGGACACGGAAATCGACGGGCTGGTGCAGGCCTACAAGGAATTTCACTCCAAGCCGGAATTGTCGCTCCAGGAATTCAAAACTGCCGCCGCACTCGGCAAAGCGTGGAAAGCAGCCGGATTCGAGGTCACCCCCGGCGTCGGCGGAACGGGTGTGGTCGGTGTTTTCAAAAACGGCGACGGGCCGACGCTCCTGATCCGCGGGGACATGGACGCACTTCCGGTCCTGGAAGAAACCGGCCTGCCTTACGCCAGCCAGGTCCGCGTGAAAAATCGTGACGGCACGGATGTCGGTGCGATGCACGCCTGCGGCCATGATGTGCACATCACGATGCTCTACGGAATCGCCCCGCTACTCGTGGAATTGAAGCACCAGTGGAAAGGCACCCTCGTCCTGATCGGTCAGCCCGCCGAGGAAGTCGGCAAGGGCGCGCGCATGATGATCGAGGACGGCCTGTTCGAGAAATTCCCGAAGCCGGATTTCTGCCTCGCGCTTCACGTGAAAAACGATCTGCCGATCAATTCGGTCGGTTATACCTCCGGCTGGGCGTTCGCGAATGTCGATTCGGTGGATATCACGATTTACGGAAAAGGCGGGCACGGCGCGGCGCCTCACACCACGGTCGACCCGATCGTGACGGCCGCCCATGTCATCACCGGCCTGCAAACGCTCGTCAGCCGGAAACTGAATCCGATCGACCCGGGAGTGGTGACCGTGGGTTCGATTCGCGGCGGGACGAAACACAACATCATCCCCGACGAAGTGAAGTTGCAGCTCACCGTCCGCTCCTACACCGACGAAGTCCGCAAGCAACTCCTCGACGGCATTCGCGAGCTGACCACCGCGACGTGCAAGACGTTCAAGTGCCCGAAAGATCCGCTCGTCGAGGTGAAAGACGAGTTCACCCCCGCCGCCTACAACGATCCCGAACTGACCGAAGCGGCCATGGAGTTGTTCGGCGAGCTCTACGGGAAAGACAACGTGTTCGAGTTGGAGCCGACCATGGGTGGAGAAGATTTCGGGCGGTTCGCCCGTCACTTGAACGTCCCCGGCCTGCAATACCGGATCGGCTCCATCCCCCGCGAGCGCTGGGAGGCCAGCAAAAAACCGGGCGCGAAACCCCTGCCGTCGCTGCATTCGCCGCTCTACTATCCGGAAGCCAAGCCGACCGTCCGGATCGCCGTGGAATCGATGGCGAATCTTGCGTTTTCGATCCTGCAGCCGTGAGCGATCGGCGGTTTTCGTGCGACTCGACTTTTCCCTCTCACCACGGGAAATTCCGGACGATGAAACGAATTTTTCGCCGCCTCCTTCCTGTAGCCGCTGCGCTGCTTCCGCTTTTCTCCAGCGCCGACGACCGTCCGAATTTCATTCTCTACATCTCCGACGACATCTCCGCCGATGATCTCGGCTGTTACGGAAACAACTTCGTTCACACGCCAAATCTCGACGCCCTTGCCGAGCGCGGTCTGCGTTTCAACAACGCCTACCTCACCATTTCCAGCTGCTCGCCGAGTCGATGCAGCCTCATCACCGGCCGATATCCCCACAATACCGGTGCGGCCGAACTCCACACCCGCCTTCCCGAAGGCCAACCGCTGTTCCCGAAAACCCTGCGCGATGCCGGCTACTACACGGTTCTCTCCGGCAAACATCACATGGGCGACAACGCCGACCCGGCCTTCGATGAAATCAAGAAAGGCAAAGGCCCCGGCAGCCAGGAGGAATGGGTCAAAACCCTCGCGGCACGCCCGAAAGACAAACCCTTCTTCGCCTGGTTCGCCAGCTACGACGCCCACCGCAAGTGGCAGTTGAACGAGGACGGCCACAACTACGACCCCGCCGAAATCGAAGTGCCACCGTTTCTTTTCGACGGCGCCAAAACCCGCGTCGACCTCGCGGAATACTACCACGAAGTCAGCCGGACCGATCATTTCATGGGCGAACTCGTCGCCGAACTGAAACGCCAGGGCATCGAGGATAACACCTACATCATCTACATGGCCGACAACGGCCGGCCGTTCCCCCGCTGCAAAACCCGGCTCTACGACAGCGGCATCAAGACGCCCTTCCTCATGGCCTGCCCCGGCAAAATCCAGCCTGCGGTGACCGACTCCATCATCAGCACCATCGACCTCGCCCCCACCGTTCTCGAGCTCGCCGGCATCGAAAAAATCGACCCGCGTCACCAGGGCGTCAGCTTCACCGCGATCCTGAACGACCCGAATGCAGTGGTGCGCGATGTCGCCTTCGCGGAGCACAACTGGCACGTCTTCCAGGCCCACGAACGCATGGTCCGCACCGGCGACTGGCTCTTCATCCGCAACGCTTTTCCGAACCTGCAAAACCTCTGCATGGAAGGCGACCCCACCTTCCCCGCCGGGGCCGAGCTGTGGGAGGAGGAAGCCAAGGGCAATCTGAAAACCGGGCAGCGAGATATCTTTCAGATCCCCCGCCCCGCCATCGAGTTGTATCACGTCGGCAA
>JABDJT010000528.1 GCA_013003335.1 Verrucomicrobiales bacterium
GCCCACCCATGCAGCCGTAGCTGCGGTGCTGGTGACCATCGGGTAGAATCTCGACGATCCGGAAATCCTTCCAGGTTTTTCCGCCGTCATCGCTCCACGCTTCCCGACGGCGGGTATTGTTCGGGCGCTCCTGCCAGTGAACCCGGCTGTTGTAATAAAGCCGACCGTCGCTTAGCTCCGCGATCGCCGCTTCGCCGGTTCCATTTTCCGGGAACGGCTCGCTGGTCTGCCAGGCCTTGCCGCCGTCATCGGAAAAAATCGCGTTCGTGTAATGATTCGGCCATTCGGACCGGTCGTTTTTCACACCATAATAACGCGACGGCCGAATCAATCGGCCCTTGTGCTCGCCGTAGCGGAGAGTGATTCCGTGCTCGTTCATGTGCATCGAAGGCATGTGGCCGTTGCTGCCGGGCGTGATTTTCGGTTTTTCCGGCAACCACGTTTTGCCGTCGTCCTTGCTCCGATACACCGTCAGCGGGGCGGGCGGATGCTTGTCTTCGACAAAGGCGAGAATGTCTCCTGAATTCTCATCGACTGTCGTTCCGCCGCCCTGGAAACCGGGATTCGCGATCACGATTTCCGGCCCCCAGGTTTTTCCGCCGTCCTCGCTTCGCCGCGCCCGCACCTGCTTGTTGCCCCACGTCGCGAGCACCGTACCGGCTTTCGTAAGGACGATGTTCGGAAAACGTTCGTCCTCAAAAACGGCCTGGATCTCGAGCTTCGGATCGCCGAGAAACGGGTCCAGCGGACCTTCGAACGGTGATTTTTCCTGCGCAAATCCCGGCGCGGCAGACAGGATGGAAAAGAGGAGAAATAGAGTGGGAATCTTCATGGGTCGATTTTCAATTTCGAATTTGGCGTCATCGGTTCGGCGCGGACTTTCATCTTCCAGTCGGCAAGCTGTTGCTTCAATGCCGCAAGCACGTCCGGATTTTCAGCAGCAAGGTTGTTCGTTTCACCGATGTCCTTTTCCAAATCGTAGAGCTCAAAGTCACCCGTCTCGAGAAACTTGATCAGCTTCCATTTCCCCCGCCGGATGATCGAGACCGGAGCGCTGTGGGGATGCCTGTTGTAGTGAGGGTAATGCCAGAAAAGGGGTAACTCGGGATCGTATTCCACCTCGCCGAACCCGTTTAAGATCGGTGCCAGATTGCGACCGTCTGATTCGCGCATGGGCGTATACGTGGAAGCCAGAATGGTCGGAAAGATGTCGGTGGAGATCGACGGCAAATCGAATCCGTCCGGTTCGTTGTGTGCGACCATCGGACCGGCAAAAATCAACGGGACGCGAATGCCGCCTTCGTAGTGGGAACCCTTGTTGGCGCGGAGCGGAGAGTTGTCGGTGGCCTTCGCGAAGCCGCCGTTATCGGAGGTGAAAACGACCAGGGTCCTGTCCTTCAAGCCGGACTTCTCGATCGTTTCCATGACCCGGCCAACGCTCTGATCCACGCTCTCGATCATCGCCGCATAGGCAGGAGGCCCCTGCCGTTCTGCTTTTGGAACTTCCCAATACCGTTCCATCAGGGCAGCCTTTCCCTGCAGTGGCGTGTGGACGTTGTAATAGGGAAAATAGAGAAAAAACGGCTTCGCCTCGTCGCGGTTTTCGATCAGGCTAATCGCGGCATCGGTGAGCCGGTCGGTGAGGTATTCGCCTTCTTGCCCGTCGGGGAGCGTCTGTTTTTCGACGCGAATGTTTGTCGTAGGAATCTGCCACGATCCTTTGAATGGATAGAAATACGAGCCCGGCGCCCCGTGATCCGACCCGGCGACATTCACATCAAACCCGTGATGTTCCGGCAGCGAAAAGGGCGCACCGCCAAGATGCCACTTCCCGACATGCCAAGTCGAGTAGCCGTTTTCGCGCAACGCCTCGGCCAGCGTGATTTCCTCGAGCGGGAGAGATCGCAAAAAACGCCCTTCGCGCATGGGGTGTTTGTCAGGGTCCCACCGTCCGGCCGGCAGCCATTGTGTCAGCATCAGCCGGGCAGGATATTTTCCCGTCAGAATCGCCGCCCGTGTCGGGGAACACACTGCGCAGGCTGCGTAGGCATTGGTGAAACGGACTCCGCTTTCGGCCAGCTTGTCGATATTCGGCGTTTGATAATACTCGCTTCCCTGGCATCCCAGATCCATCCAGCCGAGATCATCGACGACGAACAGGACGACATTGGGCTTTGGTTGTGCTCCAAGAAATCCGGCAAGCAGATACGAAAGCAAGAACAACGAAAGGCGCATGCCTTGATAGTAGCACGGGTTTTCTAACCCGTGAATGCCCGGATCGGACACGGGTTGAAAAACCCGCGTAACAGCTCCTTCAATTTAAAAACCGGAACTGCTGGCTGTTCAACAACACCCACACCACGTTCTCAACCGGCTCACCTTCGAATGTATTCCGTTCGCGTTCGGTGGGGCGGCGGCTGAAGACGGCGAGAAACAGGGTTTCGATTTTTTCGTCCGGAGATTCGGAATTTTCCAGCGCCTGCCGGAGAACGGAATTGGGATTGGCCAGCGAATCAACGATCGGACCGTTCAGCAATTCGAGCGCCTGCGGGACAGAGGCATCGTGCGATGCGTTTTCAATGACCTCACGGTCCGACTGTCCGAATTCGCGGAGAAAATGACCGCGCGGCGCGGGGAACGGGGATTCGCTGGCCCGCATGAAATCCCTGCTCACCTCCCGCCAGGCGGCAAATTCCTTGTCGCTGCCGGGGCGGTGTTTCGGGCGGGGCTGGGTGGTCTTGATTTTCTCCTGCGGTAAAGCCGGGGAGCCGATCCCGAAATTCGCCCTCACGACCGGACTTTTTCCACTGCCGCCGATTGGTTTGCCGTGAGCCATTTTGTCGATATAACCACGCTGTCCGTTTCGCAGCCCGTTTAATTCCTTCCCGATCGTGGCGGCTTTTTCTTCGTCTTTTTCAGCGAGAGCGCCCCTGTGGGCGGCGGCGAGTTCTTCGACCCGCAGGTAATTTTCCGTGTAAAAATCGGTCGCCTCTTTCACCAGCGCGACAAGTTCTTCATCCGTCCGGGTGTGCAGGCTTTCGTGAATTTCCCGAAGGCGATCGAGTTGCTGCACGCGAATTCCAAGGATCGGCATGTAGTAATCCGAGTCCGGAATCGCGAGCGTCACGAACGAATCCCAGATCTGCTCGGCGGTGAGACGGCGCATTGCCGGGCCGGGAAAATGATAGGGCAAACCGAGCGGCACGTCCCCGCGGCTGAGCTCCCGCTGGTAGGTTTCGGTGTTGTAAATCTCGCGCAAAAAGGCCCGCATATCGTAATCCAGTTCGATCATTCGATTCTCCAGGAAAGCGAGCAGCTCAGGATTTTCCGAAGTGGTTTGCTCCGTGATTTCATCCACTGACGGCAGCAGACCCCGGCCCATGGCGCGTTTCCAGAGCCGGTTGGTGATCACTTTTGTGAATCGCGGATTTTCCGGCGACGTCATCCAGTCGGCGTAGGCATCGACGAGATTATCGACATTTTCCGGATCGATTTTTTCCCCGAACATCGTGACCGGCGAGACTTCGTCGTGTGGTTTTGCATCGTCGTATTGGTAATCGTGCGGCAGTTTCACCGGCTGCGGCGTTTCGCGGGCGAGCACGAATTTCATGAAGGCGAACAGGTCGGCATTGGCCTGGTTGATGGCGCGGTATCGCAGGTAATCCTCCGTTCCCGGTTTCACCGTGCCGTCCGGCGACCGCTTTTTGGCCTCCTCCATGAACTCGGTCCGGAATTCTTCGACGGCTTTCCGACCCGTCGGGGCCCATAGCCGCGCATCCATCGAATAGCTGAATGCCGCCATCTGGTAATAATCCATCTGCGTCCACTGATCGAACGGATGGTCGTGGCACTGGGCGCACTCAAGTCGTGTCCCGAGAAAAATCCGGATCGTGTTCGACATGTTATCCAACGGCATGCCACGGTCGCGGTGGTAATAGGCGGTCGCACCGTTCTCCCAAATCCAGCCGCGGGAGGTGATCAGTTGGCGGATCAAATCATCGTAGGGCACATTCCGCCGAAGTGCATCTTTCAGCCAGAACTGGTAAGCGTACGTCTGGAGCCTGTTATTGCCCTCATATTCCCGCATCCGCAGAATATCCGCCCAGAAATTGAAGGTGTGGCTGACCGCTGCTTCAGAAGCGAGCAGGGTATCGATCAGATTTTCGCGCTTTTCGGGATCGGTGGAATCGAGAAACGCATGCGCTTCGTCGATGGTGGGAATCCGCCCTGCGACATCAAGATAGATTCGGCGCACGAAGGTTTCGTCACTGATCGGCGGATTCGGTTCAATTTCGGCTTCGGCCCGTTTTTTCTCCAAAAGAACGTCGATTTGGCGGCTCGCATCGGGCTGACCTGCTGACAGAAGCAGCGGAAAAAACAGGGAAAACGCGATGGCGGCAAATCGGTTCATCGTCAGACAGGACAGCATATCCGCCCCGACCGATCCCGTCCCGCCGTAATGACGCTAAATCCAACACCGGTCGAAAATTCGATACATTCATGAGAGATGGGTGCATCTTTTCACCGGTCAAACTTCCCTCCCATGATCGTCAAACTCTTCAACCGCATCACCGCTTTTTATCTCAAGGTGGTTTCCAGCCTCGGTTTCTGGCCGACGATTATCACGGTTGCTTACGCGGTGGCAGCCGGTCTGCTGGTTTGGCTGGACACGGACAAGATCACAACAGCGCTGTTGGAATCCTTTCCCGCGCTGGTCATCAAGGACGGAGACACCGCCCGCGTGATTCTCAGCACCGTGGTGGGAGGCCTCGTTTCGCTGACGGTTTTCAGTTTCACGATGGTCATGGCGCAGCTCAACCGCGCCGCCACCAGCTACTCCCCCCGGCTTCTGCCCGGCCTGATCTCAACCAAAAGCCACCAGGTCGTGCTCGGCACATTTCTCGGGGGTATAACATTCTGCCTGATCGTTTTGATCACGATCGAGCCCTCGGACGACTCCTACGAACTTCCCGGTCTCGCCATCCTGATCGCTGTCGGCCTTTCAATCGGGTGCCTCGGGACATTTGTGTATTTTATCCATTCCATTTCCCAGGCCATCCAGGTGACCAACATCCTGCAACGGGTCGCCAATGACACCGCAGATCGATTACGGGAACTCAGCGAACGCGACGAACGGAATCAGCACAAGGAGAAGCCGGATTTCGAGACAGCCCAGGTAATCAAGTCCAGCGAAACCGGGTACTTCCAGGGCTGCAACAGTTCCGCTCTCGCTTCCATCGCGAAGCAAAATGACCTCGTCCTGGAAGTGGTTCCCCTGCACGGCGAATTCGTTTTGGAAAACACCCAGCTTGTTCGCTTGAGTAAGGAGGTCGACGACGAAACCGCCGGGGAAATGAAGTCCTGCTTCCGGTTTTCCGGCAGTGCGTTTGTCCGCGACAACTACGTTCTGGGATTCAAGCAAATCACCGAGATCGCCGTTCGTGCCATGTCACCCGGAACCAACGATCCCGGGACAGCGCTCACCGCCATCGACCACCTGACACATCTCATTTTCCTCCGGTCGAAATTCGACGATGAAGAAATTCACTTCGACGACGACAGCGAACCCCGCGCAATTATTGCTGCAGTCTCGTTCTCCGAATTGATGTATCCCCTCCTTGCCTCCCTCCGGCAGTATTGCAAACACGACATCGTTATCGTGCAGAAACTTCTCCAGATGTTTGACTACCTGTTCCAGCAACCCATCGAAACCGAAAGCCATCGGGAAACGCTGAAACGGGAAGTGGATACCCTCATTTCGGATGCCCGCGATTCCATCGAGTCGGAAGCCGATTTAAAAATTCTTGAGCAGAAAATCAAGGCGCTCAGCTGCGAAACCAGTTCCCCATCCGACTGAGAAAACCGCGATCACTCGTCCACGATGTCTTTTCCGAATGGCGTGAATGCCAGCTTCGTCATTTCCACATGCCTTCGAGCGAAGGGAATCGTGACGATCAGGATGTAAAACAGCAGCGCCCAGAGCAGGTGACCGATGGCGAGCCAGATTCCGCCGAGCAAAATCCAGATAATGTTCCCGATCGTGGCGATGCAGCCCGATGCGGTGGTTCGCTCCACCACTTTTTTCCCGAAAGGCCAGCAGGCGTAAATCCCGAGCTTGAAACTCTGAACCCCGTTCGGAATTCCGATGATGGTGAGAATGCTCGCGACTCCGGCCGTAAAATAGCCGATCGCCATCAGCAGTCCGCCGAACACGAGCCAGATGATGTTGCCGATGATGGAACCTGCTTTGATGGGCATGAAACTCGGGAAGACGGGGGGTGAAACGAGTCAACAGGGTACGTTCGCCAAACCAACCCTGTTGCTTCGTAAAACCGGGAGAGCAGTCCGGGCAGACGTCACACGAAAATTTTGCCGTTTTCGGAACAAACTGCTTTCAAATTACGGAATTATTTATTATAATTATAGTTTTTACAGGAACATGGGACGTATATTTGGATTCTTGGGCGTGATTTGCCTCGTTTTAATTGGAGTTTCTCTCCGGTTCCCCCACCTGTATCGCGATTTGCACCACGCGGTTGAAAATGGACGGTTGGAATTGACCGATGAAAACCGCAACCGGTTCCAGGCGACGGTCCTTTCCGAAATTAACCTGCTGCGAAATCCGATCTCGCTGCCACCGATGCTATCGGATATCGAATTGCAGAACGCCCTCGGTGAATTCGTTCAATCCAGCACATCGCCCGGCTCGATCGAACTAAACGACCTGTTCGGATTTCTCCAGGACCGGTTTCCCGGTGCGCAGTTTCTGTCGGCGAATATCTGCTACAGCCTCACTGACCCCGGCCTGGTCGAATCGATCAAGCAGTGGGATGACGTGACCAACACCGATTACGAATCCATCAGCACTGTCTTGTTCCAGAGCGGCCACCGCATCGGATGCGTGGCTGTGTTGGCAAAACGACTTCCACAATTCGATATCACGGCAGCCAATCGCGATGGAGGCCGGTTTTTTAACCGCTGTCCGCATTGCAAGAAAACCCACGCGGTCGAGTTGAACCGGAAATCACGGACCTTGATTCTCGCCTGCCCGGACTGCACCCAACCCTACGACGTTCTGGCTGCGGACACCACCGGCCGCTTTTGCCGCGCCAACGATTTCCTGCTCGGATTTCAAATTCCCCGGATCATCGGGGCCGAAACCATCCAGCCGGAGGCACCCGATGAACGACTGATCCTTGAGATCTGGCGGGCGGTCGCCGAGCATTGTGAATACGAGAACGACGCCACTCGCACGAAGAATCGCGAGGCCTGGAAAACTCCGGATGAAACCTGGCTGGAGCGCTCCGGCGACTGCGAAGACACCTCAATCTTGCTGGCGGACGCCCTGATTTCCGCTGGCCTTGAAGCCCGTGTTGCGGTCGGCTGGAACGAAAATATCGGGCAGCATGCCTGGTGTGTAGTTCGAACCGGGAGCCGCCAATACCTGCTCGAATCGACCATCTCCGACGCAAAGGACGTCAAACTCGTCACCACTGAAGCGGCGGCAAAGGACTACCGCCCCGAACAGCAATTCGACCGCGATCATCTCTATTTTCGTCGTGGCAAACCATCGGAATCCCCGCTCGACTACTTTGCCGAAAAAAACTGGAAAGCAGTCAAGATCGGCGACGACTCGACCGCTAAACGCTAGCCAAAATCACAGCGCTCGCGCAAACGCTCCGCCATCAACCAGCAAGGTCTCGCCGGTGATGTAGCTGCCCGCATCACTCGCCAGCATAATGGCCGGTCCGGCCAGTTCCGGCGGATTTCCCCAGCGATCCAGCGCAGTCACTTTTGCAAACTGCGCCTGCTGTTCCTCATTCAAAAGCGATAGCGGAAGGTCCGTCAAAAACGGCCCCGGAGCGATGCAATTCACCGTGATTCCGAACGGCCCGAGATCCAGCGCACTCGCCTTCGCCAGGCCGATCAGCCCGGCCTTCGTGGCGGAATACACATTCCGCGCTTCTTTCGAACCGACGCCCAGCACGGACGAAATGTGAATCACGCGCCCCCATTTCCGCTCCTTCATTCCCGGCACAAACGCCCGCGTCAGGCGCATGATGCTCGTCAAATTCAGCTCCGTGACCCGGTCCCAGTCTTCGTCCGTGATTTCGTCAATCGGCTGCGGGTGATTCGTGCCTGCGTTGTTGATCAAAATATCGACCTTCCCCATCGTTTCGAGCGTATCCGCTGCGAAATCGTCCACGCCTTGGCGGTTCAACATATCGGTCACGCGCCATTCGACTTTCCCGTCCAAACCATCCCCGATTTCCGCTGCAGCCGCCTTCAATTCCTCCTCGTTCCGTGCGTTAATCATTACGTCCGCTCCGCACTCCGCCAGCCCCCGGGCCATTGCCTTGCCGAGGCCCTTGCTGCCACCGGTCACCACTGCGACCTTGCCGTCGAGATTGAAAAGATTGGATTTCATCATGGCGGGATGTTGGACTGCACACCGTGCTTCCGCAAGAACGCGATTTCCGAATGAACAGGGTTGATTCGGCGAACGAACCCTGTTCATTCGTTTCATGGAAAATTCGTTCGTCCTCGCTCTCGACCAGGGAACCACCAGTTCACGGTCTATTATTTTTGATTCAAAAGGACAGGCTGTGGCGAAGGCGCAGCAGGAATTTGAACAGATTTTCCCCCAGCCCGGTTGGGTCGAACACGACGCCGGCGAAATTTGGGAAACGCAGCTTAATACCGCACGCGATGCACTCGAAAAAGCGGAATTGTCCCCTTTCAACCTCGCCGGCATCGGGATCACCAATCAGCGCGAAACGACCGTCATCTGGGACCGCGAAACCGGGAAGCCGATCCACAACGCGATCGTCTGGCAGGATCGTCGCACATCGGATTTCTGCTCGGATTTGCGCGAAGCCGGGCACGCTGATCATATTCAAAAACGCACCGGTCTCGTCATCGACGCCTATTTCTCCGGCTCAAAAATCCGCTGGCTGCTCGACAACGTGGAAGGCGCCCGCGAACGCGCCGAAGCGGGTGAACTGGCTTTCGGGACGATCGATAGCTGGCTGGTTTGGAATTTGAGCGGCGGCGAATTGCACATTACCGACGTCAGTAACGCGAGCCGAACCATGCTGTTCAACCTCGAGACGCTGGAGTGGGACGACACGATGCTCGAACTGCTCGGCGTGCCCCGGGAGGTCCTGCCGGAAGTGAAGCCCAGCAGCGAGGTTTACGGCGACACGGCTGTGGACGTGCTCGGTGAGAAGGTGCCGATTTGTGGAATCGCGGGGGATCAGCAGGCGGCTTTGTTCGGGCAGGCCTGTCACGAAAAAGGCATGGCCAAAAATACCTACGGCACGGGCTGTTTTATGCTGATGAATACAGGCACCGAGCCGGTTGTGTCGAAAAACAACCTGCTGACCACCGTCGCCTGGAAACTCGGCGACGAGCCGGCCGAATACGCGCTCGAGGGCAGCGTGTTCATCGGCGGCGCCGTTGTGCAGTGGCTCCGGGATCAGCTCGGCATCATTCAAAGCGCGGAGGAAATTGAGGCACTCGCCAAGTCGGTCGACGACAACGGCGGCGTTGTCTTTGTTCCCGCTTTTTCCGGGCTTGGAGCGCCTCACTGGGACCAATACGCCCGCGGCGGAATTCTCGGGCTGACGCGTGGATCGTCAAAAGGGCACCTCGCCCGGGCCGCGCTGGAGAGCATCGCATTTCAGTCGATGGAACTGCTCCGCTCGATGACAGCCGATTCGGGAATCGATTTGAAAGAGCTCCGGGTCGATGGCGGCGCGAGCCTGAACGCTCTGCTGATGCAGTTCCAGGCCAACGTGTTGAACGTGAAAGTGGTGCGCCCGACCATTTCCGAAACCACCGCCCTCGGGGCCGCATATCTCGCCGGACTCGCGACAGGCGTCTGGGCCGACCAGTCTGAAATCGCGGTCAACTGGGCCATCGACGCCGAGTTCGAACCGGCCATGAGCGATTCGGACCGCGACAGAAAAAACGCCGAATGGGACAGGGCGGTCGAGCGGGTGAAAAACTGAGGAGCCTCCCGCCATTCCGTCCCTCCTGGAATTGACCTCTGCCGCGCGAGTTCCTATTCTCGCCGGATGAATCCCGCTTCGTCCCG
This sequence comes from Verrucomicrobiales bacterium, assembly GCA_013003335.1. GTDB lineage: Bacteria > Verrucomicrobiota > Verrucomicrobiia > Verrucomicrobiales > DEV007 > JABDJT01. The sequence goes on from JABDJT010000528.1 coordinate 10,100, forward strand.
TCGTCTTTTTCTGAACCGGGGCATGACCGGTCTTTTCGCTGCCGGTTGTCTGC
>JABDJT010000025.1 GCA_013003335.1 Verrucomicrobiales bacterium
GGGGAATCAACTGCTTCGAGGATTTCGAAGCGGTAACCGTCCGTGAAATCGACACCCGCGATCGGCGTTTCGACAATGACAACCGGTGTGTTCGGATTCTGGAAAAAGAAAAGCGACAAGGCAATGATCGCAAACGGCGCGACAAACACCAGGATACGGAAGATCATCCGCGACCGAGGTGGAGAAGATGCCGACATGCTGAAGAGTAGCGGTGTAAATCGGGGCGTCACGGGAAAATCGAAACGGCTCATCGGAAATCACTTCGCCGGAGCACAACGTTCCCCATCGAGGTAACGCTTCAGAAGCCTACGCATGTTTTTCGCCCGAGCCGGATTTTCGGCATACAGGTTTTTAGACTGACGCGGGTCTTCTGCGAGATTGAATAACAGGCCCGGTGTATTCTTTGGCCAGGCCTTCAATCCGAATTTATTGAGATAGGTTTCCGATTCCTTCTTCGCTGCTCCCGTCGAGCCATCAATCAGCACCCAGTTGCCTTTTCGGAGGGCGAATTTTCCCGGCGAGGTATTCTGAACGGTTGCGGTTCGGAGCGGCCGCTCGTAGTCCTGACCTTTCAAAACGGGCAGCAAATTGTAGCTGTCGATCGCTTCGTCTTTTCCGAGAGGCTGTTCAACAATCGCGGCAAAAGTCGCCGCAAAATCCACCTGGCTGACGACTTCATCGGAAACGGATCCAGCCTCGATCTGGCCCGGCCATTTCACGATGAACGGCACCCGGTGGCCGCCTTCGTAAATGTCGCGCTTCACTCCGCGAAATTTTCCCGAACTCCACTGGTCGAATTCCCGGAGTCGATCAAAGGCGGCCGTTTCCGCGCCGTTGTCGGCGGTAAAAATCACGAGCGTTTTTTCGGCGAATCCTTTTTCCTCCAGAACAGCCAGCACTTTGCCGACCTGGGCATCGGTTTCGATCACGAAATCGCCGTAATAACCGGCCTTTGATTTTCCGTGGAATTCTTTGTTCGGAACGATGGGGTAATGCGGCGAATTGAAAGCGAGGTAGGCGAAGAACGGCGCCTCGCCATCTTGTTTTTCAATCCACTCGACCGTCTTGTCCGTCATCGTCGGCAGGATGTCGTAGGGGTTCCAGCTTTCGGCCATCGGGCCCGGACGAAACGTTCCTGCGCCGGCGAGCGGCTCGGATTTGATGACCGGTTTGGTGGGAGTCGTCACGAATTTGTCTCCCTCGATCCAGCAATACGGAGGGAAATTGATCGTTCCGTCGCCGAAATAATAATCGAAACCGCGCTCCAGCGGCCCGCCCGGAAACGGCTTCGTCCAGTCGTAGTTTTCCGCTTTCGGCCAGTCTTTTTTCGCGACTCCCGGTTTGCGGATCGCGTCCCAGTCCCAGCCCAGGTGCCATTTTCCAAACGCCCCGGTGTGATAACCCTTTTCCTTCAGCATACCCGGTACCGTGAATTCCCCGTCTTCAAAAACCGGCCCGCCGAAGGCATTCACGATTCCGTGAAAGCGCCGCCAGTGATGTTGCCCCGTCAGCAGCGCGAATCGGCTTGGGGTGCAAATGCCGGACGAGCTGTGCCCGTCCGTGAACGTCATTCCATGACTCGCCAGCCGGTCGATATTCGGCGTCTGAATTTTCGCCTCCGGATCGCCGTACGAAACGTCCGCCACGCCCATGTCATCGGCGTAGAGAATCACGATGTTGGGCGGTTGGTCAGCGGCAGAGTGACCCTGGAAAATGAGAATGGCCAGAACGGCGGCGAGGGCTTTTTTCATATGTCAAAAATCATAGACCAAGCTGAACAAATTCCGGATCACTTGATCATAGGGGAAAAAGGAAAAACGAATCAACAGGGTTGATTCATCGAACAAACCCTGTTGGTTCGTCCCGACTGTATTTTCGAATCCATGGCTTCCGTAAAAATCTATCATTATCCTCATTGAGGCTCCTCGAAAAATGCTTTGGCGGTCGCCGAAGAACTTGGGGTGGACCATGACGTTGTTCTTTACATCAAAGAACCTCCCGGCCGCGAGGAGCTGGAAGAAATCGTGAACGGGCTGGAAGATCCGGTCGAAGATTTGGTGTGCAAAGATTCGAAATTCAAAAAGCTGGAACTCAATCCGGACGACTTCGTTGGGAAAAAGGAAGCAGTGATTGAGATTTTGCTGAAACACAAACAGTTGCTTCAGCGGCCCGTATTGGTGAAAGACGGGAAGGCGATGATCGGACGCCCGAAAGCGCGGATTTACGATTTCCTGGGGTGACTCAGGCCAGACTTGCAATAGCTGAAAGGCTGGCTTTGCGAGGTTCGTTTTCTAAAGTGAAGCTTCGAAGCGAATTGAATTCCGATGAGTCGTTCCGCTATTACCTCCAGGCACCTGTGGCGATGGTCCCTATGGACAGTGGTCATTTTTCTCCTGCTTTTCTGCGTGGGGATTCTCCCGACCCTCGTGAGAAAAGCGCGGCTGATCAGCCATGTGAATGAAGGTGGCGGATTTTTCTACTCGTATCATTCGCCGCTGGTCCGGAAGGTGTTTGGAAAACATCGCTACAAACTGAAAGCGTTTCTTGTCCCCAGAGTGGAACCATTTTTGGGGAGGAATTGGCCCGGGATTTTCAAGGAAATCACTCATGTCGAGATTGATCACATCGATTGGGATTTGAATTATTTGCGCCATCAGCAGGATTTGAAGTGGGTGGATATTGGGAGCCTGCCCGTGGAAAACTCGGAACTTGAGGTATTCGAAACACTACCGTCGTTGATCGATCTTTGTCTCAACATCAGCAACCTCGATTCCGAAGGGATCGCGGAAATGAACGTTTCGCGGATGTAGTAAATGACCTGGTATCGTTCTTTCGGTGACATCGAGGTCTGCGGGCCCATCAAACCATTGCCCTTCGTCAACGTCTGGAACATCGAATACGGGTCGGCCCCGAATTTCAGTTCCCCGTTCCCGAACGCCCGGGCTGTCGGTAGAGGCGCGTTCACCCCGTCGGCTCCGTGACAATTTGTGCAAAGCGTCTTGT
>JABDJT010000081.1 GCA_013003335.1 Verrucomicrobiales bacterium
ACCCAGGAGATTTTCATGGATGCCACGCAAAATCATTACGGCACATTCGACTTCATCAGTCCCATGATCTTCCTCGGTGTCGATCGATATGAAACACAGACCGGTCTTTTTTCCACCCTGAAACGTCTCGCTGCCGGGCGGCAGTATGAAGATTTTCTCGCGCTGACAGACAACCCGGATGATGTCGTGCAGCTCATCGAACAGTGGCCGCCGGAAGGGTATGCGGGTTGAGTCGGGGATCAGCCGTCCCTGAACCCCGCCATTGCACTTTTTTCCGTTCCAGCGCAAATTATTGAGCGAGAAGACGATGCTCACGATTTTTGACGGCGACCGATCCATGAATCGCAGGGAACTCCTGCGGATCGGAACGCTGGGACTGGGCGGTAGCGGTTTGCTGGGGCTGCCGGAGTTGCTTTCGGCGACAGAAAATGGCTTCACGACCGGCAAATCAGTCATTTTCCTTTTTCAACAGGGCGGGCCGAGCCAGCAGGAAATGTATGACCCGAAACCGGACGGACCTGCCTCCAGCCGCACGATGACCGGCACGGTGTCGACCTCGATCCCCGGCGTTCATTTCGGCGAATATTTGCCGAAGCTGGCCGGGATGGCACACAAACTTTCCGTGGTCCGATCCTATCAGACCAACAACGCCGGGCACAATATCCGCCCGCTGGTGGGGCCGGAATCGAAGGAGGCCAACATCGGCGCTCACTACGCGCGTCTCGTCGGGTCGATGAATCCGGAAACGCTCGTGCCGACCAACATGGTGCTTTTCCCGCAGGCCGTTGATGAAACGGTAACGAAAGGTTCCGCGCGGGGAAATCTCGCCTCGACCGGCGAATACAGTTCCCGTTTCACGCCGTTCATTCCGGGCACGGGCGGACAATTGCAAAAAGACCTGGAACTGGCTCTGCCGCGGGAACGGTTTCTCGAAGACCGGAAGGCTTTGTTGGCAAAACTGGATGATCTTTCCCGGAAAATGGACAGCGACGCCGGGATCGGAGCCATGTCTGAATTGCAGGCGCAGGCGACACAAGTTCTTCTGAGCGGCGGAATTTCCAAAGCTCTCGATCTGGGCGAGGAAGACCCGAGAGTCGTTGCCCGGTTCGACACCTCGAAATTCGCCACGATGAAAAAGTGGCAGCACAAGAAACGGGGGCAGGCCGGGTTGTATCACGGGCACAACGCCACCCTTGGCAAACTTTTGCTCCAGGCCCGCCGACTCTGCGAGGCCGGCTGCGGATTTGTAACCGTCCATGCCAGCTATGCCGGCGTGTGGGATTTTCATGCCGATGGAAACAACCTCAGTCCGCGCGAGGGGATGGAAGCTCTCGGCCCGGCGTTTGACCACGCTGTTGCCGCGCTGATCGAGGACATCGAGGCCCGCGGTTTGCAGGACAAAATCCTGCTCGTCGTGTCCGGCGAAATGGGCCGCAATCCAAAAGTCAACAAGCGCGGTGGCCGCGATCACTGGTCCCGCCTCGCGCCGCTGATGCTCTACGGCGGTGGATACGAACCCGGCCAGGTCATCGGCGCATCCGACAAACCCGGTGGCGAACCGGCCACTGAAAGCTTCACCCCCGGGCACCTCATCTCCACCATTCTCCGCACCGTTTTCGATGCCGGGAAACTGCGGATCGATGCCGACACACCACCCGCTGTGACCGAGTTAATCGGGCACGAACCGATCACGGGATTTGGCTGAAATTGAAGCAGATGGCCAAACCTGAGCCCGTCCACCTTTCTCACCTTGAGCCGTGTCCGCATTTGCCGGCGGTCGATGAACCGCTTCGCGCTGCCGTAATGCGCCGGTTTGGAAAAGAGAATCGTGGCGCCGATTTTTACCGGCAGGCCCTCTGCTGCGCGCAGTCTCTCTGGCTGCAGGGGGTCCCCGCTCAGGCACTGTTGCAGCTGAATCGTGCTTTTGGCTCGGATTTGCCAGCTGGCGAGCCCGTTCTGCAATCGCATCCGCTTCCCTACGCCGCCATGGCCTGGATCATGCAAAATCGGGAGGAAGACAGGTTCATTGGCAATCCGCGCCGGCATTTTCAGCACTACGCCACTCGAATGAACGAACCGCGCAAAGAACTCCGCACTTGGCGGGCCTGGGGCTGTTGGGCATTCGCCTGCCGCATTTTTCCCGATTTTCCAGCCGATGAAAAGCAGATCGCCGGGGAGGGGATTGTCGAGCCATCCGCCGATGAAATTTTCCGGAACCTGAGCCAATTGGGCCTGCCCGGAGAAGCGGCGCTGTGGGGATCAATTTACGAACAAACAGGGTCTGTTCGCTGAACCAACCCTGTTGGTTCGTTTTTTCACTTGCGGGAACTCGCATTTTATGAACACTGTTCAAAAATGCAAAACCCAATCGCCAATTTCGAAATGCCTGTCACGGCTTCGCCGCTCATCAGGGAACTTCCCATGAAGGAACGCCCGCGCGAAAAGCTCCTCGCAAACGGCGCCGGCATGTTGTCGAACGTGGAATTGCTGGCGCTGTTTTTCGGGACGGGCCGGCCGGGAGTCAGCGCGATCGACCTGGGCCGTGAATTGCTGAAACGATTCGGCTCGCTGCGGAATGTGTCGCGAGCGTCAGTCGATGAATTGCTCGACATGAACGGGATCGGCCCTGCCAAAGCGGCGGAACTGGCCGCGGTTTTTGAATTCGCCAAGCGGGTTGCCCGCGAGAGATACGATTCGACGCCGCTGGATTCGCCGGACGCGATCTTCGACCTGGTCGGACCCGCGATGCAGCAGTTGACGCAGGAATCCGTCCGTGTCGTATTGTTGAATGCCCGCAACCGCCTGATCCGTGTCGATGAAGTGCACCTGGGAACGGTGAACGAATCGATCGCCCAGCCGCGGGATATTTTGCGGAAAGTGCTGGCGGGCTCGGCTGCGGCTTTTGTTCTGGTTCACAATCATCCCTCCGGCGATCCGTCGCCCAGCCGGGCGGATCTCGACGTGACTCGACGGGTCAAGCGTTCGGCAGACGATCTCGGCGTGGATTTTCTCGATCACCTGATCGTCGGCTCACCGGACGATAGCGGAAGTGAGCCCTATTTCAGTTTTCGCGAGGGCGGGTTGCTGTAAAAGCGGATTTCACTCAATCAGGCCCGAAAGCCATGCTGACCGGGGAACCGACCGCCCGCGAACTCGAATTCGCGCGGCCCGGGATCATTAGCAAATACGAATCAACAGCGTTCGTCGAACAAACCTAGTTGGATCTTTTTTCGATCACTGCAAATCGCGCACCGCCTCGACGTATTCCCGCAGCCCGGCATCCTCCGGCTCCAGTTCGAGGACGCGCTCCAATAGCTCGACCGCTTCCTTGAAATCACCACGGTTTACCAGGATCTGACCGTGAATCCGCAACACCTCGGCTTCGTGTTCCGGTTGGGTGGCAGCCTGTTCCAAAAGCAGAATTCCCTCTTCCACTTTTCCTTCCCGAACGCGAAATTGCGCGAGCAGAATTTGCGCGAGCGCGTCGAGCGGATCGCGTTCCAAAATCGCTTCGACCAGTTTCGCACCGGCTTCCGCGTTGCCTCGTTCGAGTTCGAGTAACGCCCGGGCGCGGTCGAACCGGCTCCGATTCTGCGTTTCACCGAGAGGCCCGGAATACGATTCCGATCCGGAAATTTTCGAGGCGATTAATTCGGCTTCCTCCCAGCGTCGGAACAGCGCGAGGTATTCCAGCGCGTCGAGGGCTTTCGCCAGGGGAGCAGGTTTCCCTGCTGAAATTGCTCCCTCGTAGCAAACTAGCGCGGCTTCCGGCAGCGATTCGTTGAGGAACAAATGGCCGAGCGAAATCGTTTCGGCCGGGCCGAGTTTTCCGAGCCGCCGGACCAGTTCCAGGTTCGCGATGGCGTTTTCCGGCTGGTCCAGCTTCGAAAACGCATCGGCCTGGTTCATCCAGATTCCCGCGTCGTCGGGCCGTTGCTCTAATATTTCGCCGAAAATGGAAGCGGCTGCCTTTGGTTCATCGAGAGACAGCAGCGCGTGCGCCTCGCCGAGTTTCCACTGAGGCTCGGACGGCATCGTCAATTGCGCCAGCCGGTAGGCCTGCAATGCTGCCTGGCCGCGGCCGGCATTGGCATGGACATAGCCGAGTAAGCCAAGCGTCAGCCCGTCCTGAGCACCGAGTTCGATCGCGCGGGTGAGATGCGGCTCGGCCTTCGCTGTCTCGTTTTTCTGAACCAGCGCGAGCGCGAGGTTGCGGTGGGCGTCCCGGAAATTCGGATACAATTTCAGCGCCGCATCAAATCGCCCGATTGCTTCGTCGATTTTGCCCTCTTCAAATTCCAGGTTGCCCACCGCGAAAAGCAATGCGGGCGATTTTTCCAGCAGCGAGCTGGCAGTCAGCTTTGCGATTGCCGCGGCCCGGTCGCCGTTCGCCAATTCTCCCGCCACGGCATCCAAAACGGATTTTTCCTCTGTCGTCACCTTCGGCTCAATTCGTGCATCAATCCCGTAGCTGCCGGTGAACGCCTTGCGAAACGCATCCGATTTCCACAGCGGATCGATGGGGAGCGGATCCTGGGCATGCAGGAAAGACGCAAAAAACAGGAATGTAAAAACGCTGCCTCTCATGGTCTCAAAATCAGCGGCCATTTGTAAATTGCCGTCACGGCACGGCCGTTTTTCTTCGGGGTGGAAAATCGGGCACGGCTGGCAAAGGAACGCGCCATCGCCGAAAAATCGGGGTGCGTGCTGGCAATCACGCGGCGAACTGAACAGCGGCCGGACGCGCTGATCGAAACCTCGAGCAACACTTTTCCCTGGCGCACGCCGCGACGGAGTTGCGCGGCGGGATACGCCGCTGCAGGTCGGTTCAGCAGGCGTGGCTTGGCGTCGAGTTCGCCGGAGGAATACACCGTGCGGGCCGGCGTGGGCTTCGAACCGACTTGCTTCGTTGGAGTCGAAGAAGCCGGCTTCGGTAGATCGGAGGACAGCGCGACCGGATCGACCTCCAGCTCGAAATCTGCATTCGCCATCGTGAAATCGAGATCGCGCGAAACGACCGCAGCCAGCGGCGGCGCGAGCTGTTCAATCTGCAGATCCAACTGTGGCAAAGTCGGCGGCGGCGGAGGTGGTGGCGGTTCGACCTCGGTGATTTCTTCCGGCGGCGGAGGCGGGGATGGCATCGCGACGGCCTCGATCGTTTCCAGCGTCCGGATTTCCCGGTCCGGAATTTTTGCGTTCGCAAACCAGACCCGCGAGGCCACGAGAAATCCGATCAGCAGTACGGTCAAGCCCGCCGCGCCGATGACGCGAAGTCCCACCCGAATTACGTGACTGCCAATCGATTTTGCCATCTATTTTCCTAACGTTGACACAAAAACCTTCACGGCTCCCGCCAGTTTCGCTTCATCCAGCACCTCGACCGTCGTTTCCGTCGGCGTTCGTTGATCGGCCTGGATGATCACCGGCATCTGCTTGCTTTCCTGTTTCAAAAGCCGACCCACAACGGCCCGGACTCCACCAACCCCGATTTCACGCCCGCCGTAAAACACGCTGCCTTCCGGTGTGATGCCGATCAGGATGCTGTTTTTTTCCAGTTCATTTTGCGAAGCCGCCCTCGGCTTTTCCACTTCGATCCCGGTTTCCTCGACGAACACGGTCGTAACGATGAAGAAAATCAGGAGGATGAAAACGATGTCGATCAACGGCGAAATATTGATCTCACTGGTCGATTCCTCGTCCAAGCCGGCCCCGTTTCCAAATCTGTGAAATCGATTCGCCATATTTAACAAGCCGTTTTGGTTCGGGAAAGGGCTGCCGAAAGCCGCTGGAAACCGGCGCACAACCGGTCGTGCCGGATTTTCAAAAGCGTGCAGACAATGAACGACGGAACACCGATGATGAGGCCTGCCTGGGTCGTGATGAGTGCCTCGGAAACGCCCCGCGAAATCACATCGACCGGGGCGGAAGTGGAGACACCGGCGAGGCCGTCGAAAGTTGTGAACATTCCGGAAACCGTCCCAAGGAGGCCGATCAGCGGGGCTGCGCCGATGAGGACGAAAGCAAACGGGATACGGCGTTTGGATTTGGAAAAGAGCCGGTTTTCAATTTCGTTGAGCCGGATCGTGAGGTCGCCCTGACCGACGGAATCGCGGAGGGCGGAAAGTCGCTGCGCGGGCAATTCCCCGGATTTTCGAAGAAGTGATTTCCAGTCGGCGACGGCGGGGGCGTCGTGAAATTGCAATCCCTGCCAGATCGAAATCAGCGCGAAAGCGATCCCGAATGCGAGCGCGACGAGAGCCCACAGCACCCAGCCGCCTTCGTTGGAAAGCGTGAGCAATTCGACTGTGAATTGATCGATCATCGGTCAGGTTTTTGCTTTCAGGCCGTTCAAAAACGCGAGGCTGGCCATCTCCATCGCGGCGCGGATTCCCTTCACTTTCCGGCTCAAAAGCGCGTGCAAAATCAAGGCGGGGATCGCGACGATGAGGCCGAATTTCGTGGTGACGAGCGCTTCGGAAATGCCGGAGGCGAGCGATTTCGCGTTGCCGGTTCCGAACAGGTTGATCAGCTCAAAGGTGTGAATCATCCCGGTAACTGTGCCGAGCAAACCCAGCAGGGGAGCAGTCGCGGCGGCGATGGCGATGAACGGAAGCCAGCGCTGCAGGGGAGGCTGGGCTTCGAGATATTTTTCATAAAGCGCTTCCTCGACCTTGTCGTGTGGCTGCTCGTGCAGCTCAATGCCGCGTTGCAAAATCGCCCGGGCCGGATGGCGGACGGCCCGCAGTTCTGCCTTCGCTTTTTCGGAATCGCCGCCACCGATCGCTCTCAGGATTTTCTGAACCACCGCTGGGCGCAGCTCGCGAATCCGGCCGAGCTGGATCCATTTCAAAATCGCTGCGAGCGTGGCGACGACGGCAAGGAGGAGAATCGGAAAAATCCAGAAACCGCCCGCGCGAATTTCGTCCCTGATCGACGTTTCGGAAACATCGAGCGCGATGGCAGTGCCGAGAGTGGGATCGAAAGTCGCCGTCGTGGTTTGGCCCGAGACGAGTTTTTTCACTCCGGTCGGATCGGCTGTGCCGGGCACGATTTGAGGCTCCAACGCACGGCTGGCAGAGATTAAACCGGCCGTTTTCCCGTCCTCCGACACGAACCAGTTCACCGGCCCGGCTTCGACAAAATCTCCGGAAATCCCGACGCCGTCGGAGCTTAGGGCGATACCGTTTTCGATAACGCGCGGCTGGCCGGCCATGACTTGCTCAAGCCGGGCGAGGGCCGATTCGGCGAGGGCGAGTTGGGCGGCGCGATCGGTATCGGCGGCGAGCAGTTGTTCGGCTTTTGCAGCCGCTTCGCCGAGGCTGAGATGGGCTTCGTGCTGCTTTCGAAAATCGGCGAGCAGGCTGTCGATGTAAGCCCGTTCATCCCGCCAGATTTTCACACGGGAGGACAACGTATTCAGGTCGTGAATCAGCGCGTCGCGTTCCTGGGATGCGAGCTCGGCCCGGCGCTGTTTTTCACGCAGCTCGGCAGCGATTTCGTTGGTTGAGCGGGCGAGGGGCGGTTTTTCCTCTGCGATTTTGTCCCGAAGCGCGGCCAGTTTTTTGAGTTCGGCGGCCAGGTCGGCTTCGACGGTGGCGGCAGCGTTTTCGAAATTGCGATCGGGTTCCTGTGCGAGGAGAGGCGAAACTGCCAGCAGGACGAAAACGACCCAACAGGATCTGTTCGTCGAACCAACAGGGTTGGTTCGTTTTAAGCCGAAATTCGGAATTTTCATCCGGCCTCCTTCCCAATTGGTAATTCGACAAAAGCGGGTGGCGATTCTTTGCGCTGGACCGCGATGGCTTGGCGAATCTCCCCGGCAAGGCGATTCACCGGCTGCCAGGTCCAGCCGTCATCACCGGGATGACCAATTCCGGCGTTTTTCCCGGCTCGATCGACAAAAAAGGCCTGGGTCAGTCCAAGATACAGCACGTCGACCTCGATCTGTTTTCCGTCGATTTCGCGGAGATCGGTATCGACAGTGATGGTATTCTGAAAATTGCCGGCTTCGGCCAAAATGGCGACGAGATCGCGAAAACGGTTTTGGAGCGGTGTCTCTTCTTCGGTGGTATGGAGGCGGGCGAGGGCGTCATCCAGTTTTTCGGTGAGGGGCGGGGGGAACCGGCGGGCGAGTTGCACGATGCGGGTTTCCAACGCATCGACTGTTTTTTGAAAATCAGCCCGCCAGGCGCGCAATTCCTCTTCTTCGGTGAGCAATTCGACACGGCGTTTTTCGGCATCAGCGAGGCGGCTTCCGGCGGCTTCGATCAACTCATCAATGTTACCGATTTCCTGTTTCCGCAGCTCGTTTAGATCGGCCAGGGTCGTTTTTTTGGCCTCCCAATCAGCCTTTTCGGCACTGATGGTTTTTTTGACATCGACCCACTGGCGCAGTTTTTCCTGCACGAGCTTTGGATCGGTCGATTCCGGCTTCGCAGCCGGATCCTGGGCAAAACCGGTCGAAACCGGGCCTGTGAGAGCCAGGATTGCGGCAAAAATGCAAAAATTTTGGATTTGGGGCATCGGTTGCTGGTAATGAGACGCATTCTCAAAAAGAGTCAACGACGTGCTGACGTCTTTTCGTGTCAGTGAGAGAAGCGGAAGCCGACCCGGCTCAGACTTCGGCGATCACTTTTTCGAGGAGAGCTTTGGTCAGCTTGATTCCTTCGTCTTCAGAAACGTCGCTGCCTTCGAATTCGACGCCCATGTGGCCTTCGTATCCGGAGTCTTTGACGATTTTCATCATTTTCGCGAAATCGGTGTTCGTCTCGTTGCCGTTTTCATCGAAATCGTGGGCTTTCGCGCTGACTCCCTTGGCATGGGGCATGAGATCGCGGACGCCCTTGTAGCGGTCGTATTCGAGGCCTTTTTCTGACTCGGTCAAAGAGCCGTCGCCTTCGTAAATCGCTTTCTGCTTCTCGTATTGCTCCGCGTTGCCGCGATTTTTGACGAGGTAGAAATTTCCGTAGTCGGGAAGCGCCCCGCAATTGTCGCGGCCGACAGTGTCCAGCACGTTTGCAAGCCAGGCACCGTGGGACGAGTATCCACCGTGATTTTCGACGATGACATTCAGTCCGAATTCCTCCGCCTTTTCTGAAAGTCGACCGAGCCCGTCGACGCAGAGATCGGCTTGTTCTTCGGGGCTCAATTTCGCATCGGAAGCGGCGTTTACCCGCAGGCTTTGGCATCCAAGAAATTTCGCCGCTTCCAGCCAGGCGTAGTGGCCCTCGACGGCGGCCGTTCGTTTTGCTGCGTCCGGATTGCCCAGTTGTCCGACGCGGTCGCACATGATCAGGAGGCTTTTCATGCCCTGGTCATCGACCCGTTTTTTCATTTCGGTGAGATAAGCCTGGTCTTTGGGCTGGTAACCGAGCTTGTCATTCTCGACGAAGAAAAACTGGTTCACCCATTCGAGAGCTTCGATGGCGAAATTCGTTTTCGTGTATTCCGGCCAGTCGAGATTGTCGAGCGTTCCGCCCTTCAGTGCGCGATGGAGCGACCACTGAGCGAGTGAAATCGGGTAGTCGGATTTTCCATCGCCGTCTCCCCCGTCGCCTTCGTCTTTGCAGGAAGTGAAAGAGGCGGAGCCGATCAGGGCTGTGCCGGATTGGATCAGAAAATGTCTGCGATTTTTCGTGGACTCGGGTTTCGCGAAATTCATGGGCTGATCGTATCAGGAGGGGTTTGTAAATGCAACGATGCGGAGCCGACGGATCGATTCAGGCGGAAAAAAATCTGTCATTCCGGCGAAACCTGACCAAAACTGTGCCTGCCGATGGCTTTGCTCGAAGTTCGAAATCTGAAGACTTATTTTCACACGCGGGAAGGCGTGGTGCGGGCGGTGGATGACGTGTCGTTCGACGTGGAGAAAGGCCAGACCATTGGCATCGTGGGCGAATCCGGTTCGGGAAAATCGGTGACTTGCTATTCCCTGCTGCGCCTGATCCCCGAGCCGCCGGGAAAAATCGAGGGCGGCACGGCAATGTTTGACGGAATGGATCTGCTCTCCCTTGGTTCGAAAGAGATGCGGAAAATTCGCGGCAACCGGATCGGCATGATTTTCCAGGAGCCGATGACTTCCCTGAATCCCTACCTGCGAATCTCGTCGCAGCTGATCGAGCCGCTGCGGATTCACCGCGGTTTGTCAAAATCAGAGGCCCTCGATCTTGCCGTGGCGGAAATGGACGCGGTCGGTATTCCCGATCCGAAGAGCCGGATTCACAGTTTCCCGCACGAATTTTCTGGTGGGATGCGGCAACGGGTGATGATTGCAATGGCGCTAATCAACCGGCCGGAAATTCTGATCGCGGACGAGCCGACCACCGCGCTTGACGTGACGATTCAAAAGCAGGTGCTGGATTTGATCCGCACCCGGCAGGAAGAACTGGGCACGGCCGTAATTTTTATCACCCACGATCTGGCGGTCGTTTCTGAGGTTTGCGACTACGTGAACGTCATGTATGCCGGTCGATTCGTGGAGCGGGCGCCTGTGAAAACCCTGTTCAGGGAACCGAAGCACGCCTACACCCGCGCCCTGCAGAAATCGATTCCCGCCACGCAGGAAAAGGGCGCCGATTTGTACACGATTCCCGGGCTGCCGCCGCTTTTGAATCGTGAGATCGACTGTTGCGCGTTCGCTCCCCGCTGCGAAACCCAAACCAAAGACCAGTGTCTCACCGATCAGCGACCCAATTTGGTGGAAACCGATGCCGGTCACTGGGTGCAGGATTGCCCGGGCTGTCTCGGCCCTTTTTAACTGGAGTGAATTCCTGACCCTTTTCCATGTCCTACCTCGAACTCGACAATCTCTCAAAACACTTCCAGATCCGCGAAGGCTTGCTGGCCAAGCCCCGCACGGTCAGGGCGGTGGACGGTGTGACCCTGTCGATTGAAAAAGGGGAAATTCTCGGGCTGGTGGGTGAATCCGGTTGCGGAAAAACCACGCTGTCGCGGCTGATCATGCAGCTTTTGCAGCCAACGAGCGGATCGGTCGTGCTGGAAGATGAACGCCTGGCTGAGTTGTCCCCGGCCGAAATTCGCCATCGCCGGCCGGATTTTCAGATGATTTTCCAGGATCCGAACGCATCGCTGAACCCGCGGATGACAGTCTACAGCGCGTTGCTCGAATCGATTTCGGCGAGGCATCCGGGCATTCGGAACAATCCGGCAGAAGCGCAGAAGGCTGTGGCGGAACTGATGGAACGGGTCGGGTTGAACGCGAAACAAATGCGAAAGTACCCGCACGAATTTTCCGGGGGTCAGCGGCAGCGGATCGCGATTGCCCGGGCACTCGGCACGGAACCCAAGCTCGTCCTGGCCGACGAACCAGTCTCCGCGCTCGACGTTTCCATTCAATCGCAAATCCTGAACCTGCTCCGCAGACTCAGCCGGGAACTGGAGCTGACGATGATTTTCATATCCCACGACCTGTCCGTTGTCCGCTATATCGCCGACCGGATCGCCGTGATGCATGCCGGGAAAATTATCGAAGTGGGCGAGGCGGATGCCGTTTTCCATTCGCCGTCGGAGGATTACACGAAGCGATTGCTGGAAGCGATTCCGCGGATTCAGTGGGGATAGGTTGTCACGAACCAACAGGGTTGGTTCATCAAACAGACTCTGTTGGATCGAAAAGCAGGGTGATCAGTCCGAAGCTGACCAGTCCAACCAGCGCGGCGCTGGCGAAACCGATTACGAGCGGACGCCAGCCGAGTTCACGGATTTGAGCAAAGCTAGTTCCCAATCCAATTGCGGCGAGGGCAAGAGTCAGGAAAAACAGGCTGGCGGATTGGCTGAAATGGAGAGCGGATTGCCATTGGTCGGGGCTCAATACGAAAAACGGATCGTCACCCAGATCGCCGAGCGACCGGATCACGACGCAGGCGAGAAAAGCGAGGACGAATCCGGGAACCCATTTGGAGAAGGGGAGGCGGCCCGTTTTTCCCGCATCGCCGGAGCGGCGGTTGTGTATGATCGCCACAACCGGAATCACGAGGCCGAGGCAGAGATTGCGAACCAGCTTGGTTGTGGCAGCGACATCAAGCGTCTTCGGGGAATCGTAGGTCATTTGATACATCAATCCCGCTCCGGCCACCTGTGAGGTGTCGTGGATGGACGTGCCGAGAAACAGCCCGGCCATCACTTCATTCCCGGCAAACAGGAAATGAGCGAGAAAGGGGTATGTGGTTAAAGCAATCATCCCGAACAGCGTAATAACCGCGACGGAATAACTGATTTCGTCGTCGTCTGCCTTGATCGCCGGCCCCGTTGCGACAATGGCGGAAACGCCGCAGATGCTGGTTCCGACGGCGATGAGGGTGCTGAGTTTGAGCGAAAGGCCGGTTAATTTACCCAGCCCGATCACGCCGAGAATCGCAGCCAAAATGCAGCCGAGTACGACCGGTAGCGCGTGGAGTCCGATTTCGCTTACTGCCGCGATACTGAGCCGCAGGCCGAGCAGCGCGACGCCGATTCGAAGAAGGCGTTTCACGCACCAATTGAGTCCGTCCCGGTATTTTGCAGGCAGCCCGATCGCATTTCGCAAAGCCAACCCGAGCAGCACGGTTACCAGGATCGGGCTGACCGGGCTCTTGGCGTAACCGAGAATCGAAGTCCCAAACCAACCGGCCAGAAAAGTGGCGACCACTGCGATCAGGCTCGCGAGAATCAGGCCGGGCGCGAGGGCGCTTGCGGAATCGAGTGCCCGGTGGAGCTTCTTTTGCCAGCCAAAACGAAGGGCTGCCTCATCCGATTGCGGCAATGATGCGAAATCGGGAACGCCTTCGAAGCTGTCCAGTGACCCGGTTGTCTCGCTGGCGAGGTAAACATTATACGGGCGGATGGGTTGGGTCGGCATCGATTCCCGATCAAATTACCCGATATTCCGTTCCGCCGTCCATCCGCATTTTCCGGGTAAAAAATTAGTGATTTGCGTCGGCACGATCGAACAGGGTTGGTTTGCCGAACAGATTGACTGCGCTTCACTCCGTCTTTCTCCACTTCATTCCGAATCTGTTGGTTCGTTCTTACCGGAATTCCCGCCGATAACGCAGCGGGGTGATTCCGGTGATTTTTTTGAAGCGCTTGGTGAAATGGCTCTGATCGTAAAAACCGGTCGCGGCGGCGATTTCGCCGATGGAGGAATCGGTCGTGGTGAGCAGGCGTTGCGCTTCCTGAATGCGGAGGTTGAGAACGTATTCCATGGGCGAGAGCCGAAGCAATTTCCGGAACCGTCGATTGAAATGCGGAACGGACAGTCCGGCGATTTCGGCCAGGTTGGTGGCATCGATTTCGTCGATGAAATGGGTGTCGAGAAACTCGATGACGCGCTGAAGTTCGCCGAAGTGGTTCCGCTGGTCTTCGGGTGTGGCGATGGGGTGCATCAATCCGGCCAGGCCCATGATGTCACCTTTCAAATCAAACAGCGGAGCTTTCGAGGAGACAAACCAGCGGGGCGTTCCACGAATGTGAGGCACGAGCCAGATTTCGTTCCAAATCGATTTGCCGGATTCGAAAACGCTTCGGTCGTTCGCTTCGTAGGCTTCGGCGAGCAGAGCGGGGAAGTAATCGCGGGCCGCTTTTCCTACCAGGTCCTCTTGCCGCGATAGGTCGTAGGTGACGAGGTGAAAGCGATTGCACATCACGTATCGGCTTTCGGTGTCTTTGACAAAGAAGCAGGCATTCGGCTCGGTCGCCATCAACTCAAGCGAGGGTCGGAGCGACGGATTTCCGGCGAAAAAACGCGATTGAAACTGTTCGGGGCTGATGATCGGAATATACCAAAAATGGAATCCGCAATACAAGACCACATGTTCGATTTCGGCGTAGCGTGATTGGAATCTGCCTCGAAAACGGACCCTGACCCAAGGCCTCCTTTCTGGTAGGATTTTACCAACGACGGAAACCCCCAACTTTCTGAAACGATGTTTGATTTTTTAGCGGAAGGAAATGCGCCGGTGTGCGGACCGAAGAGCCGGTCGCGGCGGGAATTTTTGCAGGTGGGGGCGCTCGGGCCGATTGGGCTCTCGCTTCCGCAATTGATGGCGGCGAAACAGCAGGGCAAGGTGAAACCGGGGCATGATGAAAAGGCGTGCATCATGATTTTCAATCTCGGTGGGCCGAGCCACGTGGATTTGTGGGATATGAAGCCGGATGCCGCCAGCGAAGTGCGCGGGCCGTTCAAGCCGATCCGGACGAATTCACCGGATATCGATATTTCTGAGATTCTGCCAATGCACGCGAAGGTAGCGGACAAGTTTTCGCTGGTGCGATCCTGTCATCACGAAGGTGCCGCGGTTCATGATGCCGGTTGGCAAATGTTGCAAACGGGCCGGCGCTTCACCGGCGGAGTGCACACGCCTCACGCGGGCGCCGTGACGGCTTATTTGATGGGACGAAAAACGGATCTCCCGCCGTTCGTGGTGTTGCCGGAGCTCATGGGCCGCGGTGGCGGGAATTTACCGAATGGGCAGGCGGGCGGATTTTTGGGCAAAGCGCACGATCCGTTTGAGCTTTCCGCCGACCCGAGCAAACCGGATTTCAAGGTGCCGGATTTGTTGCCGCCAGACCAAATCGGGGCATCGCGCCTGATGCGTCGCCGGACGATGCGCGACCTGGTCGATCAAACGGTGAAGGATTTTGAAGCGAGCGAGGACGCGAGACTGCTCGACGAAAATTTCGAAGCGGCGTTCCGAATGATGACGAGCGAACAGGCTCGCTCAGCGTTCGATTTGTCAAAGGAACCGGATTCCGTCCGCGAGCGCTACGGCATGAATCGTGTGGGGCAGTGCTTTTTGCTGGCACGGCGCCTGGTCGAAAATGGCGTGCGCTTTGTGACGGTGAATACGTTTTTGACGGTCTTCAACCAGCTCAGCTGGGACATTCACGGTTCGAAGCCGTTCATCTCGGTGACGCAGATGAAAGAGCAGGTCGCGCCAATGTACGACCAGGCCTATTCGGCGTTGCTGGAGGATCTGGAGCAGCGTGGCATGTTGGAAAACACGCTGGTGACCGGGCTGTGTGAATTTGGCCGGACGCCGAAAGTGAATCCGGCCGGTGGGCGCGATCACTGGCCGCAGTGTTTCACCTGTTCGTTCGCCGGCGGCGGTGTGCAGGGTGGGCAGGTCGTTGGGAAAAGCGATCCGATTGGTGGATTCCCGGCGGATCGACCGGTCGGTCCGGCGGACATCGTTGCGACGATTTTCAAGAGCCTGGGCTTCGATCACGAAAGCCACCTGCCCGGACCTGCGGGGCGACCCTTCCCGCTGGTGGATTTCGGGGCGGAACCGATCCACGAACTTTTCTAATCGGAAATATGAAGCACATCGATTGTATTCGATCGCTCGCAGCGGCGGTCGCAATTGGCGCGACGACTGGATGGGGAGGCGAAATTGCCATCCTTCCTTCGGAGTCGATCTTGGACGGCCCGGAAGGTCGTCAGCATCTCCTCGTAGTCGGGAAAGAAGGCGACCTGTTTGCCGGTGAAATCGAGGGAGTAAAAATCACTTCCTCGAATCCTGACATCATCACCATTGCCGAATCGGAAATCGGGCTGCCGGTCGCTGTTCCGAAGAAAAACGGGACGGTCACGATT
Source organism: Verrucomicrobiales bacterium (assembly GCA_013003335.1). Lineage (GTDB taxonomy): Bacteria > Verrucomicrobiota > Verrucomicrobiia > Verrucomicrobiales > DEV007 > JABDJT01. Next base: position 15,593 of record JABDJT010000081.1, read on the forward strand.
ACAGCAAAATCTCCGGCAGGCGAAACAGCCACGGCAAAAATCGAGGTGAAGAATTTCGAGAAGGAGCACAACTGGTCGTTCACGAATCATGTGCTGCCGGTCCTTTCCCGGCAGGGGTGTAACACGGGCGGCTGTCACGGGGCGATCGCAGGCAAGGGCGGTTTTCGATTGAGCCTGAACGGGTATGATCCGCCGGGCGATTTTTACACGATGACCCGCGAGATGCGGGGCAGGCGAATCGAGATGGCCGATCCGGCCCGCAGCCTGATCCTGACCAAGCCGACCCAGGCGACGCCTCACAAGGGAGGTCGCCGACTCGATGCCACCTCGCGCGACTATCGCGTTTTGGCGGAGTGGGTCACGAACGGAGCAGCTCCCCCGTCCGACGAAGAACCCGAGGTTGAGCAAATCGAAGTATTGCCGGCCGAATCGCTGCTGAAGCCGGGGCAGTCCCAACGTCTCGTCGTACTGGCTCATTATTCCGATGGCAGCGTCGAGGATGTGACGACCTGGGCGCGATTCACCGCGACCGACGAGACCGCTGCTTCAGTCGATGAAGCCGGAACTGTCTCGGTTATTGGTCACGGGCAGGGTGCGGTCGTGGCGTGGTTTTCGAGCAAGATCGTGCTGGCGAGAATCACCTCGCCCTATCCGAATGAAATACCCGATTCCATTTTCACCGATGCGCCGAAAGCCAATTTCATCGACGAGACAGTACTCGCCCAACTCCGGCAGCTGAACCTGAAACCGTCTCCCCGCACGGCCGACGAACAGTTCGTACGCCGCGTGTTCATCGACACAATCGGCAAACTTCCCACCGTCGAGGAGACCCGGAAATTTATCGAAGACACCGATCCCGGCAAACGCACCAAGCTGGTTGATGATTTGTTAGGGCGGGAGGAATTCGTCGATTACTGGGCCTATCGGTTCTCCGATATTCTTCTCGTGAATGGCAAAACGCTTCGACCCGGGCAGGTCAAAGC
>JABDJT010000137.1 GCA_013003335.1 Verrucomicrobiales bacterium
CTTTTCTTGGTTTCGAAATAGGCGTTGTTCATGTTCATGATCATCGCCACCTCACTTTCGTCGGCTTTCACCGTAATGTCGACTTCCTCTGCGATTACGAGAATTTCCGGGCGGAACCGGTCGTTCAATTTCACCATCTGGAAATTGGTGAGCTTGTTGTTTTCCGGATCCTTGGTGCCGTAAATCAGGTGCCGGGGAATTTCGTCCATGACTTTCCCGTCTTTGAAGATCGCGAGGGGTTCTTTTTGCACCATGTTGATGATGGTGTCTTTCATGCCCTCCAGTTCAGCTTTCGCTGCCGGTCCGACGGAGATATTCATCCAGCCGCAGAGCCCTGTGAAACACAGAGCAATAAAGGCTACGGGAGCGCAGATCCGGGGCATGTTCATGCCGGCCATGCGCATCGAGACCAGTTCGGAATCGGCAGACAGCCGCCCGAAGATGAGGAGGATCGAAGTCAGGAAAGCCCAGGGGACCGAGAGGCTCAACGACAGGGGCAGAACGAGCAGCAGGAATCGCAGGAAAAACGCAAGCCCCAACTCCGGCCGTTCGGCCAGCTGGGTGAGAATTTCTTTAAACACCTTTCCCAGCACGAGGATGATCGTCAGGATCAGGATCGCGAAAAAGGTGGAGAGCAACACTTGTCGCCCGATGTATCGGTCAAAAATCGTCATTTCGGACTTCCGAAACAACTAACTCCATCCGACTCAAACGATCAAACGAAGGATTTCTTGGGTTTTCGTTCTGACTTTCTGTCAAAACTCAGTCCCGCTCTGATCTTCCAGGATCAGTTCCCGCATTCGCTCGATCAACAGGGTCAACCGCCTGGGGACGTTTTCCATCTCCAGGAACTGCTGCTTCTCCATGGGGTCGGTGATGAAATTGTGCGCCACCACATCCGCAATGGCCGACGCATCCTTTACGCCGCGCAGGTGCGCCAGGACCCGTTCGGACATGGGTTGTCCTTCTCCGGACAACTCCCGGGTCAGGTCGGTGAGATCAGTTGCGAGTTGGAGTGCTTCGTCCGTGTTGCCGTCTTGGCAAACAACCGGCTCAATCCGGCCGAGACGAAAATCCATCGAATGATCCCATTCAAGGACCCGCACCCGACGAAGTCCCAAAAGGGTCAGGTGGGTGGTCCCATTGTCGTGTTCCACCGCTGCACGGATCAGGCCGGCGGTGGTGATGGGGAAAATCGATTCCGGTTTCTCGTCCGGATCGACCCCGGGAGGTGTGGTTGCCACGCAGAACATGCGGTCTTTTTCCAGGGAATAGGTCAGCATGTTTCGATACCGCTCTTCGAAGATGAACAGCGGCTGGAGGCAATGAGGGAAAATGGTGCACCCGCTCAGCACAATGGCCGGCAGGTAATCCGGGAGTTCAATCTGTTCGGCAACTGGCATAAATTCAGGCGGCAAAAGCACCGCAGTGCAGTCAGATCTGACAAACACCAAATTGAACCGGATTCAAGGGATTCAAGAATCCGGCAAAAAAGAACGCAGACCTAGAAGAGTCTTCGTTTCCCACGCGGATCCGGATTCATTTTTCCGCCATCTTTTCCATTGCAAGATTGCAAAGGTGTGATTTTGTCACCGCCTAACAAGGATACGACCCGAAATTATTAAGACGGCATCAGGGTGATGCCCCACCAAAAATGAGTGAATCAGGAACAGAATCAGCCGATCTCCGTTTGCACGATACCGATACCGGTAGCGCAGACGTTCAGATTGCCCGCTTGACTGAGCGGATCAGCCATCTGACGGAGCATCTTGCTTCCCACAAAAAGGACATTTCGTCCCGCCGTGGGCTTCTCCGACTGGTCGCGCGCCGACGGAAGCTTCTCGACTACCTTGCGAGAACGAACCCGGAGCGCTACGACAAAGTTATTCAGTCCCTCGGATTGCGTCGGTAATACACCGGCGCTTTTTCGTTTCCGGGTCTGAATCGGTGTTCGAACTCGAACAATTTCCGATCATGGCGAGGTCTGCACATGCAGCTTCCGGCAAATCATTCATTGCCAGCCAATCCCCGGAATTTTTTTCCTAACAAAGATACAAAGAAAGAACAAAATAATGAGTATTGAAAGCGTAACCTGCCAGGTCGGCGGGCAAGACATGAAAATCGAAACCGGCAAAATGGGCAAACTCGCCGATGGCGCTGTGACCGTTCAGGTCGGTGAAACCATCGTGATGGTTACCGCCGTTTCGCAAACCAAAGTGCGGGAGGGCCAGGACTGGTTCCCCCTTTCCGTTGAATACAAAGAAAAAGCTGCCGCTGCCGGCCGCTTCCCCGGGGGATACTTCAAGCGTGAGGGCCGCCCGACTGAAAAAGAAATTCTCACCTGCCGGATGACTGACCGCCCCTTGCGGCCGCTCTTTCCGAAAGGTTATTTCTACGATACCCAGATCGTCACTCTCCTGCTTTCCGCAGACGGCGTGAACGACGCGGATATTCTCAGCATGAACGGCGCCTCAGCTGCGCTTGCTATTTCTGACATCCCGTTCGCCGGCCCGATTGCCGCCGTCCGTGTTGGCCGGATCAATGGCGAATTCGTCGCCAACCCCACTCACGAGCAGCGGGAAGAAAGCGACCTGGACCTCGTCTACGCTGGATTGCGGGACAAGGTCATTATGATCGAAGGAGCCGGCGATGAAGTGCCGGACGAAGAGTTCAAGAAAGCTCTCACCTTCGCTCAGGATGCGATTCAGCCGATCCTGGACGCCCAGGAAGAACTGAAATCGAAAGTCGGCAAAGAAACCCGCGAATACGAAGTGCTGACCGTGAAGGATGAGGTGCTCGAAGCCGGGTATGCCGTGATCGGTGATCGGATCGAGGACGCGATTTACGCT
>JABDJT010000158.1 GCA_013003335.1 Verrucomicrobiales bacterium
TACTCCGACAGCGAGCAGACTCGCGAGTGGCTGCTACAAGCGGGAAATCAGCGGACCGCGAACCGCACCCTCACGCTCGGCCCCAATGAAACGCGTTCCCTCCAGGGAAGATATCCCGAAGGCGCGAACCGAATTGTGCTGCGTCTCGAACCGGACGCGTTCACGATCGACGATGAATTGCCGGCTGTCCGACCCAAACCAAAACCCTTTGCGATTGCAAAAGTCGGCTCGCAGAAGCTGGACGAAGCGTTTTCGGACGTGCTGGCGAGTTTTGAAAACATCATTGAGCCGAACGAAGAATTTCCGCCTGACCTGATTTTGGCGGCCTACAATCCGCTCGACCCGACTGCGCAACATCCGCGTTCAATCGTGCTGCTCGACCAGGGAAACGCTCCGAAAAATTTCCTGCAGGGCCGCATTGCAGCGGAAAATCATCCCTTTGTTGCCGGGCTGAACTGGCAGGGGCTGATTGCCCGACAGACTCCGGGAATTCCCCGTGACGAGCGTGACACTGTGCTCGTGTGGCAGGGTGAAAGACCGCTCGTGTTTTACCGGACCTCGGAAGGGAAACGGCAACTGTTTCTGAACTTTGATTTTCCCACTTCCAACGCAGCACGACTGCCGGCTTTCATCGTTATGCTGCACCGCTTCGTAGAAGATTTGCGGCAGGAGAAGGTCGCAGAGAAGCACGAAAACTACGAAGTCGCGCAGCTCATTCCGCTCAGCTACGACTACGGAGAAGAAGCTGCTCCCCTGTCGCTTTCCGAGCAAATTACCGGGCCGGAAGAAACGATTTCATCGACTCGCGAGATCACTCTTTCCCAGGCCTCGCTCCTGCGCTCGCCCGACCGACCCGGGTTTTTTGAGGTGAAACAAGGCGAGAATGTTCTGCTGTTTGCAGCAGCCCATTTTGCCGATACCCGGGAAGCGGATTTTTCCGGCGCATTGACGGAGTCGGATCTGGCCGAACTGGAGAATGAGTTGGTGGAACAGCACACCGAAGCTGATTCGCGCTGGCAGTTGTGGGTGTTGCTGCTTTTACTGATCCTGGTGCTCAGCTGGTGGTATGTGAATCGACCGGCCCCGACCGCTGAAGGCGGGCAGGTCAGCCCTGCGTGAATCGAGTCTCACGAACGAAAAGGGTTGGTTCGGCAATCGAACCCTGTTCATTCGTTTTTCGGCTTTTCCTCTTCCACCTTGTACCAGCGGGCGGGATAACCCCGCGTATCGATGTGGACAAACGGCGTGTTGTAACGGGAATGGGCATAAAGGCCGAGTCCGCCGGTAAAGAAGCGGCTTTTGCCGGTAATTTTTTCGACCGTTTTGTGGATGATTTTTACGTCACTTTTGTCCACATCACCGTCGAGGTCGAGGTCGTCGAGTTTTCCGTTCCGATTGGTATCGACAAACAAATCGGCGGCATCTCCGTAAAGGTGTCGGCTGTAGACTGTCTTGTTTCCGAGCGCCCTGTTGTACCAGGGTGTGCGAAAGGCGGATGTGAGATAGAGGCTGTTCACATCGAGATTTTGCTTCTGCAATTCTTCGATCAGGAGTTCCAGTTTCAGCAGCAGGCGAGGCTCGACGAGAAGGAATTTCGGATAGTCTCCGCTCTGTTTGCAGAGAAATTGTTTCACCTGGAAATGGGGTGATAACCATGTTTCAGCGTCCTCTTTCGAGACCCGAACAAAGCCCCGGGGTTTGTTGTAGCGCGGATTGTTCCGGAACGGCTTGTCCTGGTAGGTGCCGATCTTGTAATTTTCCAGAGATTCGCTGACTCCGTCCCAGCGTTTCATGACGGCGGCATGAATGCACAGGGTGTTTTCCGTTCCCTCCTCGATGATCCGAACGCAATAAATCCCCGGCTCCTCGGGAGCACGCCAGCGTAGAAATTGACCCGATTCCTTCTCGATCGTACCGCGGCCCTCGGTATCCAGGTGGTAGGATTTTTCCGGCAAGTCATTGACGACGTTCATGCGCAGATGATCGCCAGGCATGATCGGGATCGTCATCAGTGACCAGGGAATCATGAGGCCGTCAATTTCGACGGTGAATCCTGCCTCAATGGAACCATCCATCGCGGTGATGCGGGCTTTCGAATCGAGTTCGCGGGGGAAGTAATTTTCGCAGTCCGTGATCGCCATTTCAGGCGCATTCTCTCTGCTGGGCAACCTTTTCTCCGGATCTCCAATACCCCCGGTTTTCTCTACCGGAGGATCTTCAATGACCACTGTTTTTGTCACTTCGACGACTTTCGCATCGGCAGATGGCTCAGGAAGAGGAGTCAGTGGTGTTTCTGATTTCACGGGTGGGGGAGGACCTGCGACCGGCGGCTTCACTGCTGCCATGCTCATTTCGATTCTTTCCTCCTGTGGTTCGGGCGTCGGTTCTTCCTCGATCAGTCGCCCGGCGACAATTCCAGGACTGGATTTTTTCAATGTCGCCGTGGAAAGGACTGGAGGTGGCGGGTTTCCAGAGAGTGCGCTAAAGACGAGTAGGAAAGCTGCGAGTCCGCTCGCAGCAAGGAACGCGATCTGATACGCGGGCATGGAATACCGCGCATCCTGATCGCCGTGGTGGGCGGTTGGATGTGTACTATTCAATTTTGATCTCCCGGTTTGGATTCAGGGCTTCCCAGGGGTCGTCGCCGGCAACGACCGGCACCCTGGGAGTGACCGACCTCCCCAGGGGCCGTGCCCTCGGGATATCGGTCGTTTCGGTTTCAGATTCCACTGGATCGGCGGTCTTCCTGGAAGTCATGCGGTACCCCGGCTTTCCGTGAACGGGACAAACTGCGGCTTCATCTCTCACCAATTTCCATTCGTCGGACGTCAGCGGAAGTTCAATGGTGCGGCAATGTTCGGAAGCGATGCAGCCGGTATGGTAGCAGATCGGATGTGAGGATGGAGTGTGCAGGGGTTGAAATCCGATTGGTTCATCGAGATGCTCTGCAATTTCCATCCAGATGGGGAGGGCCGTATCGGATCCGAATGCGTGTGGATAAATCGTGGTCGGCCGATCAAACCCGATCCATACCCCCCACGTGTATCTTCCATTGTAACCAATAAACCAGTTATCTTTAAATTCATAGGATGTGCCGCTTTTTCCGGCTACCTCTGCTTTCAGCCGGGAAATCTCGGAACTCCACGGAGTGGCAGTTCCATCAGAAAATGTGGCTTTGAGTGATTCATGGACCCACTTTGCGGTAAGCGGGGAGCAGATCGTTCTCGGAGTGAAACGGGGCTTTTCATACAAAACCCGCCCATCGCCCGTTGTGATCCGGGTAATCAACCTGGACTTTTCGACAGCCTTTCCCTGGTTCGGAAAGGCCGTATACGCGCGAACGAGATCGATCAGGTTGACCGGGGCTGTCCCAAGATAGGTGGAGGGAAACTCCGGATATTCTCCATCCAATCCGGCTTCCCCGGCGAATTCTGCAACGCTGGTCGGGGTAAGATTTTCGAGTGCCATCCGGGCTGCAGCACTGTTTTTCGATTTGGTGAGAGCGTAAACCGCAGAGATGTTTCCCAGATACGTCTCGTCGGTGGACTCCGTGGACCATTCACCGAGGACTCCTTCTTCGCCCCCGATCATAATTCGACGGTTATCGATCGGCGCATCGAGAAGGGTCGTGATCGGTGACACTTTCCCACTCTCGTAGGCAGCTGCGTAGAGAAACGGCAGAAAAGCTGAACCGGGCGCACGCTTGGCGTCCCAGGCACGATTGAACTGACTCTCCCGAAAATTCCGCCCACCCACTGCAGCGACTACCTGACCAGTCTCGTTTTCAACGACGGCGACAGCTGCCTGGAGAAACGGAGATGCGCTGTCGTCCCCGACTTTCGGCCCGGAGGATTCATTTTCTGTCGGTGCCCATGGAACCGGATGACTATAGCCTTCCCGCGATTCGATCAGACGCAGGGCGCGATCCACGATGTCGATCGTTTTGTCCTGCAACGCGAAGTCGACCGATGTCTCGATGACCAGGTCGTTGACCTGTTGGCGGTCATGAAGGATCGAGAGAGCTTCCTCCCGGATTTTCGTGAGAAGGTATCGGGGACGTTCAACGCGATCCGACTCGGGAAGGGCGACGCTTGGCTTTCCCGACAAGGCGATCCGCTCTGACTCTTCGATGTAGCCCAGGTCGGCCATTCGTTTCAATGTCCGGTTCCTCGCCTCTACCGATGCCTGCGGGTCCTTATACGGGGAAAAGCGATTGGGACTCTTGATCAGGGCGCACAATGTAGCGGACTCGGTCACATCCAGGTCTTTCACATCCTTGTCAAAATAGCCGCGCGCCGCCGCTCCGACCCCCCAATACCCACTTCCAAGGTAAATCCGGTTCAAATAGGATTCGAGGATTTCATCTTTCGTGAAACTGGCCTCGATCCGGCGGGCAAGAAACAGCTCCGTTAACTTTCGATCAAAAGTCCGTCCCCGCAGCGAAAACGCATGGCGAGCGAGTTGCTGGGTGATGGTGCTGCCGCCTTGGCGAATCGTACCCGCCTTTACATTCTGGACTGCCGCCCGGGCAATTCCTTTCAAGTCAAAGCCGTTGTGCCGCCTGAACCTGGAGTCCTCGGTCGCAAGCAGGGCCTCGATTAGATGTTGGGGGACCTGTTCTAAATCCACCAGCAATCGGTCCTGGAGCGAAATTCGCCCAATCTGGTTTCCGTTGCGATCCAGTGCGAGAGAACCCACTTCAAGAGCGCTGACCGATGATAAATCGTAGTTGGCTGCTTTCCGGTAATAACCGGACAGGATCGCGACGCCGACGATAGCGGCGATTAAGGCAAGAACAACGAATGCGACGCCGAACCTTATCAGCCAGGGGTGCTTGGCGCAGAATTTTCCGGCCCAACTGCCGGCACCTTTCATAAACTTCCCGGTACGTTCCCCAACAGATCCCACCATGCTCGATCGTCGATGCTCGGGAGGTAATGAGGAGGGAACTTTTTTTGGTGGCGGCGGGATAGCTGCAGAACCCACCGTTTTCGGAGGCCGGGCGGGAGGATCAGCCGGAATGTCCGAGTGGACGATGACTGCTCTTTTTCCCACTCCTGAGTTCCCTCCGGAAGCAGAGGGAGGAAGGGGAATACTGGTGTAGGACGGTGGGGGGGTCTTGCTCATGGAAGTTCAGGATGGTTTCGAAATTTTTCAGCGGTTCAGGAGATTGCGGACCCGGTCGAGAAGAGGAGTCCGTGGGAGATGGGAGTTGGGCACGCTGGGAGCCACAGCGCGCTCGCTTGCACGCTGATATCGTTCTGATGGCGTCCCGATCGGTTCGGCCACCGGTCTCTGCGGGTTCGACCCCGTGCCATCACGGTTCGGAATCACCACGCCGTCGAGCCGTTGTTGGGTATACTCTGGGATCGCTGTCACAGAGCCTTTGAGTTGAGGGCGCGGGGGATCCTTCGAGAAATCGACTCCATATTTTGCAGGATCTGCAAAAACAGCATTCAAAAACTCTCCGGCTACCGGGGCTGCGTTTTTCCCGCCGTAAATAACTTCGCCCGGTTTTCCCTCCAACATCACAGCAAACGCAACCTGGGGGTCGCCATGCCCGGAAAATCCGCTGAACCAAACCAAAGGCTTTCTCTCACCGTCCGAACTCCATTGGGCTGTTCCGGTTTTTCCATAGATCCGCATTCCATCAACCGCAGCTGCCTTTCCGGTGCCGGCCTTGTGATTGACCACGCCCCACATGCCGGCGTGGACCCAGTAAAGATCCCCCTCCCGGTAATTCAACCAGGCGCGTTTTGCCTGCATCAACCTGACCGGCGTATGGGTCTTGAAATCCTGAATCTGGGAAACGATTCGCGCACGCTTGGCATCCCGGCCTGCTGCAATGGCACCCATCGCCGAAGCCAACTGAACGGGTGAAACAAGCACGTCCCCCTGCCCGATTGACAAGTTCGCGATGCCTTGGCGAACCATGAACTGGTCAGGGTCGGGGATATTTCCCGCAGCCACATTCGACAGCGGGATGTCCGGCTTCTTACCCAGCCCAAGATTCAGCGAAGTGCGCAGAATCGGCCCCGCGCCCGTCCGCAAACCCGCCTGGTAAAACCAAGTGTTACTCGACCGCAGCAAAGCGTAGCGCACATCGAGAAGCCCTTCGTGATCATCGTTCCAATTGTGGAACTTCCGCCCATCAATTTCGACATAAGGGGTCGCCTGGAATCGAGTTGACGTCCCATAAACTGCTCCGGCATCCATCGCCGCCAACGCAACGATCGGCTTGAAAGTGGAGCCGGGGGGATATGCCCCCTGGAAAGCCCGGCTGAAAAGCGGGGCGTCCGGTCGACCGGCCAGTTCCCGATACGTGGTCTCCGAAATGCCATCAACAAATTGATTGGGATTAAAGGAAGGATAGGTGGCCATGGCCAGGATATCCCCGGAACGGGCATCTACCGCCACAAATGCCCCCGGTCGGCCGGTATCTTTCAACAGCCGATAAGCCAGGTTTTGCATCTCCAGGTCGAGGGTCGTGACCACCGTGAATCCCGGTCTCGGTCGCTTGGCGAATTCCCGGTTCATCACGTTCCCACCTTTATCGATAAGCAGGTTCACCTCTCCGTCTGTGCCGGTCAGCTTCTCGTTCAGATTAGCCTCCAGACCCGTCGCGGAAACCACAGAAGGCCATTTCAAATCCTTCCGGCGGAGCGGTCCATACTGCTCCGGCATCGAGGGGCGAACATAGCCCGTGATATGTGCAAATGCCTCTCCTTCGGGATATTCCCTTTGATAGCGCGATTCCACCTTCAGAAATGCCGGCAGAGAAATTGAGCCATCCAACAGGGAAGAATCGGTTGGAATGGGCTGCGAAATGACGAGAGGTAAATACCGGCGATTCTTCCAATGCTCTTGCACTTGAGCTGGAGTCGGCGCCGTAAACTCAATCTGAGGAAAGCTTGTTTCCAATTCGGTGATCTGCTCCAGGACACGCGATACAGGAAGTGGTTTGGCCTCGTTGCCGTCCGGCTTTACCTCAGAAAAAAGTGAAGGAAGAAACAATCCGAGTCGCTTTTCCACGACGGTCTTGGCAAGAGGCCGCCCGGCCCGGTCGACAATCAGGCCCCGCGGCCCCGGAATCGTAAACTCGTATGCATGCAGTTCGGCTTGCGAAAGAGTGGGGGCGTCGATGGACTCAGCGCCATTCGCGGTGATAGCCGCGAATGGGAAGCAGAGTCCGATCAGGGAAGTGAGAAGCAAATTGCGCATGCCCCCTCTTTTGCATCTTCGATGCCAATTCAAGTCCCCGGGAGATCACGCCCGGTTTTGCCCGTGTTCATTGAACTCCGACTCCACACGGCCACAAAGCCCAGCATCCCGCACGTCGTGCAATTTTTGAATTTGCATATTCCTCCTTTGCATTTCGCACGGAATTCCAGCCCTCCACACCCGTCTCGGTTGAACTTGGAATCTCCAAATCCCCCGTCCAATCAGCCCCTGCGAACGATTCACCCGCCGCAAAACTACTCTGGCATGTTCGCTGCACAAAAGGGGTTACCATGAATGCGAAAACCACACCCAAGTTCGACTTCTACCACCCGACTGTTGGCTGGCTCCTCGGCGTCTCAGTCATCCTCATCCTGATCTCCGCCGTTTCGGCCCAGGAAAAAAAGAAAATCGTCATCGAGGCGGGACCCAAAGTGGTCAATCTCGCTGATGGTGACGGAAAGCCCGAAGGGACCCTCACAAAGGCAGAAATTGAAAAAGCTGCCGCCGACCGGGAAAAGCCAGTTGTCGGAATTGAAGAAGTAACCACCCGCGAAATCGTAGACGCTGACATCGACAATGATGGCCGCCTTGAACGAATCGCTGTTCTTCGAAAAGAATTGAATGTGATCGACACAACGGTCGGTCCCCTGATTCGGCTCAATGCCGATGTCCTTTTCGATTTCGACAAAGCAAAAATCAAACCCAAGGCATCCAAAACGCTGGACAAAGTTGCCGAGTTCATCCGCCTCAGCAAAGACGGAAAAGTGGAAGTTGCCGGTTACACCGACTCGATCGGTGATGCGGAATACAATCTCGATCTTGGCTGGAAGCGTGCATTGGCAGTCGTTGACTGGCTTCGCGCCGTCGAAGGTTTCGATCGAGACCGTTTCCGCGCCATCAGTCGCGGCGAAGACGGAGCAGTAGCTCCCAACAAAACCGTCACCGGGAAGGACAACCCGGAAGGCCGCAAATTCAACCGCCGCGTGGAAATTCTGATCCGCAACCAGGCCGAGATGCCCGACGAAGTTCCCC
>JABDJT010000182.1 GCA_013003335.1 Verrucomicrobiales bacterium
AGCCCTACGACCAGTTTGTCCGCGAACTTGTGGCTGCCCGCGGCCTGGTTTGGGAAAACGGAGCGATTGGCTATTACATTCGCGACCGGGGCATGCCGCTGGATAACATGTCCAACACCGTGCGGATTTTCCTCGGGGTCCGCCTCGAGTGCGCCCAGTGCCACAACCACCCGTTCGATAAGTGGACGCAGATGGATTATTTCAAGATGGCCGCCTTTTCCTACGGAATGGACGCCGCCCGTTACGAGACGGAAAACCGGACTTACTACACGCAGCATCAGCGGGCAATCCGGACGAAAATGCACGAGAAGTTTTTGAAAAAGGCCGGATACGAAAATAAGCGCCTGCCGATGATTGCCAGCCAGTCCCAGGTGGATCGTTACAAGAAGGACCGGAAGAAGTTCGATACCTACTTGAAGCGCTACGAAATGTCTGAAAAGGAATTCGACCGGTATGCCAACAAGAGCATCGCCGCTTACAAGGACTACGAGTCCAACAACCGCGGTGCCCGCGATGCCATGAACGAGTTGTATCGCCCGTTGCGATATATCAACACCAGCGAGCGGGAGAAAACGCTCAAGCTGCCTCACGATTATCAGTATACCGACGCGAAGCCATTCGACGCGGTCGAAGGTGCCACGATGTTTGGTACGGAGATCGATTTGGAAAACATCGATGGGAGCACGATCGACGCCTACGCCGGGTGGATGACGTCGAAGGACAATCCGACATTCACGAAAGTCATCGCCAACCGCCTGTGGAAGCGGGTCTTTGGTCACGGCGTATTTGAACCGCTCGATGAATTGACCGATCACACCCAGGTCGCCAATCCGGAACTTCTCTCCTACCTGGAGAAAGTAATGCGGGAACTGGACTACGACATGCGCACGTATATGGAGGTGCTTTACAACACGAAGACCTATCAGCGCGCCTCAAACACCCAGGAAATGGTGCTCGGTGAGCCCTATCATTTCCAGGGACCAGTCCTCCGCCGCATGACTGCCGAGCAGATCTGGGATTCGATCGTTGCGCTCGCTTTGCCCGAGGCCGACAACTATCGCCCTCGCCTGAAATCACAGCTCACGTCTGTCGAACAGGTGAAGCGAATTTACTACGCGCTCGAAAAGCGTGACCCGGAGGAATACGTCGCCATGGTCGATGAACTGGCGAAGGCTCTCGGGAAAAATTATCCGGAACAGCAACGCATCCGCGAAGAAATGTACGAAGCCCGCGAGGCGGAAGACGAGGAAAAATATCGCGAACTGCGCGCCGAACTCGGCACACTGCAGCGGGAAGCCCGCAGCCTCGTGTCCGATATCGGCTACAAGCACGTCGGTGAGAAAGTGGATGGAAACGACCTGCTCGCAGCCGTCGGCATGACGGAAATGAACATCAGCATGGGCGACGACGGGGCCATGAACGCCGACGGCGAATCGGGCGCGGTTTTGACACGCCTGCCGCAAGTCAAGATGACCGGACCGCCGGCTGAATTGACCGCAGCTCCGCCAAAAGACCTGGACCGCGACCAATTGAGGAAGTGGAGATCAAACCAGGCCAATGCCATGAAAAAATGGAAATATGAGCAGTCCAACGAGTTGAAATACTACAAGGGCCTCGTATCCCAAATGGCCCGGGCGTCCGAGCTGGAATCACCCGCCCGCCGGGGACATTTCCTCCGCGAATTCGGTCAGTCCGACCGCGAAGTCATCGAAAACGCAGCCTATCATGCTTCGGTCCCGCAGGCCCTGAACCTGCTGAACGGTTCGATCGTCGAAGCGCTGACCAACAAGTATGCAGTCTTCGGCAAGCGGATCCACGAAGCCGGTGATCCGGACGAGAAAACGAAAATGATTTTCCAGGCCATGCTCACCCGGGAACCGAACAAGCGGGAAATGGAGCTGGCACGCAATGAAATCGAACAGCACGGTGATAACGCCTACGAAGGCCTCGTCTGGGCTCTCTTGAACACCCAGCAATTCATTTTCGTTCAGTAAACGAATCATTCACCCCGCCCCTGCAAATTTAGACAATCAAAATCAAACCCACAAATCTCATGAACTCCGTATCCAAATCAGACGAATGGTCCCGCCGCCGGTTCATGGAAGGAACAGCCAAAACCTTCCTCGGTGTCGGAGCTCTCGGCCTTGCCGGCAGCCAGGCACGCGCCGCACTCGGCCCGAACCTCGGTCTTCCCGGCCGTGTTGGAGCCGCCAAGCACGTCATCTACCTCTACATGGGTGGTGGCATGACGCACCTCGATACGTTCGACACCAAGCCCGGTCACGACAACCAGGGTCAAACCCGGACGATCAAGACCAACGTGCCCGGAATCGGAATTTCCGAATACCTGCCGACGCTTGCGCAGCACGCCGACAAGCTGGCCATCGTCAACTCCCTCACCTCCACTGCCGGCGCTCACCAGCAGGGCAATTACCTCATGCACACCAGCTACGAGGAACGCGCCACCATCAAGCACCCCGGTATCGGTGCGTGGGCTTTGAAATTCAAAGGCCGCATGAATCCGAACCTGCCCGGTTCCGTGTTTGTCGGTGGAAACAGCCGCATCAACGGCGGCGGCGGATTTTTCGAGCCGCAGTATGAGCCGCTCGCCATCAACGATCCGAATTCCGGGCTGAAAAACTCCAGGCTCCGCGGAGTGAACCAGGAGACTTTCGATCATCGCCTCCAGCTGGCTTCGAAATTCGATCAGGAATTTCACGATCGCTACAACGTGAAGCAGGTCCGCGCCTACACCCAGATGTATGATGACGCGATCCGCATTATGAAGTCGAAAGACCTCCAGGCATTCGACCTGAAGCAGGAAGACGAAATGACCCGCGAACGCTACGGCGACAACGCCTTCGGTCAGGGCTGTCTCCTCGCCCGCCGTCTCATCGAGCACGATGTGCGCGCAGTGGAAGTCAGCTACGGCGGCTGGGACATGCACAACAACGTGTTCATCTCCGCTCCCGAACGCTGCGCCGTTCTCGACCAGGGCATGGCTGCTTTGCTGAACGATCTCGATCGTCGAGGCAAGCTCGAGGAAACCGTCGTCGTGCTCACCACCGAGTTTGGACGGACCCCGCGCATCAACCAGAATGCCGGCCGGGATCACTACCCGAAAGCTTTCAGCTCCGTCATCGCAGGCGGCGGCATCAAGGGTGGAATCAAGTACGGCAAGACCGACGAAGGCGCCGAAAACGTCATCGAAAACCCGGTCAAAATTCCGGACTTCAACGCGACCGTCGCTTACGCGCTCGGCCTTCCGCTCGACCAGGTGCTCTACAGCCCAAGCAAGCGTCCCTTCACCGTTGCCCACAAAGGCAAGCCGGTGCTGGACTTGTTTGCCTGATTCAATTCCTGGATCCAACTTTCAGAAAAACCGGCCGGAGAAATCCTGCCGGTTTTTTTGTGCCAACTACTCCCCTTTTCGTGAAACGATTTCTGAAAGAACCCTGGATCATCGGTTCCCTCCTCTGGCTCGGAATCGGATTCACTCTTTCCCTTTTTGAATCGATCGGGACCCTCCGTTACGAGCCGGATCACTGGATCCTGTTTCAGTCCCAACCCGGCCAGTTGACCCTGTCCGCCGGAGACGGCTTCAACTGGATTTTCGGAAGCCATTTTCAGGCGCACTACATCGGATTCGAATCCTGGTCCTGGGCAAACCTGTTTCCCGCGCCGGATTTCATACCGGAATCCTCTCACGGAGAGATTTTTCGCTTCGCGATACCGTTCTGGCTCCCGTTCGCAATCAGTCTGGCTGCCGGAGCCATCCTACACCTCCGGCGAACCAACAGGGTACGTTCGGCGGACCAACCCTGTTGATTCGTTTTCGGACGGAAATTATGCCACAAACCGGTTCCCGCTTTTCATTCGGGTGTGCTACGATCCCGGTTCGATCGATTGATCGCGATTCCATGAACCCCCGCCGCTTTCTCAGCATCCTTCTCGCCCTCACCTTTCCGGCCGGGCTCACCTTTTCCCAATCTGACAAAATGGACGAAGACAAGAAATCAGACGCCAAACAGGAAAAATCCGCCGACGCGGACGCCGAAGAAAAAGACAAGGACAGCGAATTCACGGAGGAAAAATCATCCGTCACCGGGCATACCGCTTCCTTCGGCGGCGAAAAAATCGAATACACCGCCACGGCCGGCACGATCGTTTTGAAAAAAGACGAACGGGATCCCCATGCCTCGATTTTCTATGTCGCCTACACGAAGAAAGGCGTCAAAGACCCGGCCGACCGTCCGAT
>JABDJT010000184.1 GCA_013003335.1 Verrucomicrobiales bacterium
GGTTTTGACTACTATTTTGGAATGCCGGTGGTGAACAGCGCGCCGCCTTACGTCTATGTCGAGAACGATAAAGTCGTCGGCGCTGATCCGGATGATCCGCTAAAACTTGAAGGAAGAGGTGCGAAGAACGTGACTCCGATCACCCCGATTCCTCCCGAAGCAGCGCAACGCAGCGCTAACCAGTTCAGCGGCGCGGTTGAGGCGCACAAATTGTTCAATGATTTCGAGGTCGGCACGAAGCTGACGGAAAAGGCGACTGAGTGGATCAAGGCGCGTGACGGGAAGCCGTTCTTTGCCTACTTCTCGACGACGAACGTGCACCACCCGTTCACACCGGCGAAGCGATTTCAGGGAACGAGCGAGGCGGGATGGTATGGCGACTTTGTTCACGAGCTCGACTGGATTGTCGGCGAGGTGATGGCGAGCCTCGAAGAATCCGGCGTCGCCGACAACACGCTCGTGATTTTCACCAGCGACAACGGCGGGATGTTTAATCACGGCGGCCGTGCTGCCGCGAAGCTCGGCCACAAGATTAATGGTGACCTGTTAGGCTCGAAATTCGGGATCTGGGAAGGCGGACATCGCGTGCCGTTCATCGCCCGGTGGCCCGGAAAAATCGAGGCGGGCACGGTTTCCGATCAGCTGCTCTGCAGCGTCGATTTGATTGCGTCGTTCGCGGCGTTGACCGGACAGGAACTCGAAGACCCGAAGGACAGCATCAACATGCTCCCCGCGCTGACCGGCGATCCGGAGAAGAAGCTGCGCACGGAAATGTTCATGACGCCCAACAAGCAGTCGCACATGGCACTGCGTCGCGGGAAGTGGATGTTCATTCCTGCGAAAAGCGACGGCGGATTTCGCGGTGGACAGCCCAACCAGCACGCTTGGGGTGGGGCTGCAGTCGCGCCTCTGGTCGGCACGCCAAACAGCTATATTGAGAATGGAAAGATCAAACCGGGCGCTCCACCGGCGCAGCTTTACGATCTTGAGGCAGACGTCAATCAGACGAAAAACGTTTATTACGACAATCTGGATTTGGCGAATGAGATGGCTGCCGCGATCAAAAAAGCGCGACACGATGCGGGTTTCAAAGCAGGAGGTGGATCGAAACCTCAGGCCGCCGGGGCGGCCAGTGACGGAGGGCCGCCTCTGAAAAAATATGACGACTTCAAGCCGGTCGGGAATATTCGCTACAGCTTCGAGTCGGGAACGCTCGAGGGTTGGGAAATCACCGACGGCAAACTGGGCGAACCGGTGACCGGGCTTCCCGCTCTTGCCGCAAGAAAGGAAGCGCCATTCGCACGACATGGCAGCCACCATCTTTCCACCCTCGTGGTCAGCAGGGATAAGCCTCTAGCCGATACGCAAACCGGCGTCGTGAAATCTCCAGCTTTCAAGCTGACCGGAGACAAAGTCGCCTTTCTCGTCGCTGGTGGATTCGACAAAAAGAATCTCTACGTAGCGCTCGTCGATGCCGAATCCGGCGACATTTTAAAACAGTCGGGAGGATCAAGAGATCACCGGATGCGTCGCGTTGTTTGGGACGTTGCGAAGTGGAAAGACAAAACCGTGCGGTTTGAAGTGGTCGATCGCGTCACCGGCGGCTGGAGCCATCTTAACGTCGATGATTTTTCCGCGCAGGGCGAGCTGGTTGCAGCTCCTTCAAAGCCGAAACCGAAAGCTGCTGCGCCATCTGCTCCCGCGCCCGGTCCTGCCCCGAAGAAAGCGGAAAATCTTCGAGCCGCGACCGACAAGCCCAACTTCATCATCATCTTCGCCGACGATCTCGGCTACGGTGACATCAGTTGCTACAACCCGGACGCGCCCGAAACGCCGAACCTCGACAAACTCGCCGCCGAAGGTTTTCGCAGCACCGATTTTTTCATTCCGGCCAATGTCTGCAGCCCCTCCCGCGCGGCGCTGTTGACCGGCCGATATCCGATGCGTTGTGGCATGCCCGTCGCGCGGAACGAGGGTCACCCGAAATACAAAAACTACGGATTTTCTCCTGACGAAATCACCATCCCCGACCTACTGGATTCTGCGGATTACCGCTCGCTGATGGTTGGAAAATGGCACATGGGAATGGAGATCGAAGGTTCCCATCCACTCGACGCAGGATTCTACGAGCACCTCGGAATCCCGAGTAACTATGAGGGTAAACGTGGCCCCAGTCACAAGACCCTCTATCGCGGCCGCGAAGTCGAAGCGGAAAACGTTCCCTTCACCGCTCTGACAAAACGCTACACCGATGAGGCCGTGAAATTCATCGACGAGCGGAAAGAGGAACCGTTCCTGCTCTTTTTCTCCCATCACATTCCGCACACTCCGCACCTGCCGCGAAATCAATTCGTCGGCTCATCCGGCAAAGGGAAGTACAGCGACGTGATCCAGGAACTCGATCACAGCACCGGCCGAATCATGAAAGCGCTCGCCGATGCCGGCCTCGACGAAAATACGCTCGTCGTTTTCACCTCCGACAACGGCCCCGGCAGAGCCGGTTCAGCCGGTCCTTTGCGCGGCGGGAAATTCGGCACCCTGGAAGGCGGACACCGCGTCCCGGGAATTTTTCGCTGGCCCGGCCAGATTCCTGCGGAGCAAGTTTCCGACGTTACGCTGACCAGCATGGATTTGCTGCCGCTCTTCTGCGGCCTCGCCGATGTGGACCTTCCCGGCGATCGCAAAATCGACGGAGCCGATATTTTTCCGATCCTTCAAGGTAAAGAAACCAAATCCCCCCACCAATTTCTTTACTACTACAACGGAACCAACCTGCAGGCCGTCCGCGAAGGCGACTGGAAATTGCACCTGCCACGCACTCCTGAGGACCAGCCTTTCTGGAACAAGAAACCCGCTCGAATGAAAGTTTTCGTCACCCTCGAAGAAAACACGCTTTTCAATTTGAAGGAAGACATCGGCGAAAAACAAAACGTCGCCGAACAGAATCCTGAAGTCGTGGCGCGTCTCTTGAAGCAGGCCGAAAAAATCCGCGCGGAGCTGGGCGATGTGAAGGTGAAAGGGAGCGACCAGCGCGAGATCAATTTGGTCGCTCCGCAGGAACGGTAGGCGATTGTACGAACCAACAGGGGTTCGTTCGTCGAACAGACCCTGTTGGTTCGTAGAAACTCTAAACACTGAATTTTTCAATGAAGCACAAGATCGTATCCCCGACAGTTCTGTTCGCTCTGAGTGCTATTTTCTTTCCGCTGGCTGCGGCAGAAACTGGAAAACCAAACGTCGTTTTTATTTTTATCGATGATATGGGCTACGGCGATATCGGGCCGTTTGGCTCGACGAAAAACAAGACGCCGAACCTCGACCGGATGGCGGCTGAGGGGATGAAGCTCACCGATTTTTATGTGAGCGCGACCGCCTGCACACCCTCTCGTGCGGCGCTGATGACGGGTTGCTATGCCGACCGGATCAGTATGGATGGACGGGTTTGTTTTCCTGGCGAAGCCCGTGGCCTGAATCCGGAGGAGACCACGATCGCTGAAATGTTGAAGGCGCAGGGATATGCGACGGGTTGTTTTGGGAAATGGCATCTCGGCGATATGCCGCAACTCATGCCGCTCAATCATGGCTTTGATGAGTACGAAGGGATTCCCTATTCCAATGACATGTGGGTACATTTGCAGAAGCGGGACTTTCCGCCCTTGCCTTGGATGAAGCAGGACAAGGCGGTGGCCCACATTCCCGACGCACCGAGTCAGGCTCTGCTGATCGATGCAATCACGAACGCGACCGTGGATTTCATCAAGCGGAAGAAGGATGAAGCGTTTTTCGTCTACATGCCGCACGCGGCAGTGCATCTCCCGCGCCTCGTGAAAAAGGAGGAAGGCGATCGCGCGGATGGCGATGCGACCCGCGCCCAGGTCGAGGCGGTTGATGCGAGCGTTGGCCGCGTGCTCGAAACGTTGCGTGAGCTTGGGATCGCGGAAAACACGCTCGTCTTTTTCACCTCGGACAATGGGCCCGCAGCCGGGCTTTCACCGGCGCCGTTGCGCGGTGGCAAGGGCGGTCCGAGATACGAAGGCAATATGCGCATGCCCACCCTGGCGTGGTGGCCGGGAAAAATCCCTGCCGGCAGCGTGTGCTCTGAGATTGGTCGATCCATCGATATTTTTCCAACGCTCGCCAAACTCTGCGGCGGCGAAGTTCCGACCGATCGAATCATCGATGGTAAGGATATCTCTTCGTTGCTGACGAATCCCGATGCCAAATCACCGCATAGCGAACTTTATTACGAGTACGAAGGGATTCGCCAGGGGAACTGGAAGCTGGTCAAAATCAGGAAGGCGTCCCGTCTTTTTGATCTGGCAACCGACATCGGAGAGCAAACCGACATCGCGGCGAAGCACCCTGAAAAAGTCGCCGAACTGGAAAAGCTGCTCGTGGAGCACAAGGCGAAAGTGACCAGCGCCCGTCGCCCGGCTGGAGCTGTCGCAAATGCGAAGCCGATTCTGACGGAGCCCGGCGATCTGCCGTCTCTCGCGGAATACATGGGCGAGGCGAATTTGAAAACCGTTGGGACTATTTACAAAACTCCGCCGAAGAAAAAGTGAAGCCTCAGAGAGGTGACTCTTCCCTCGGAAATGTGCCACCTGATTCCCGTTTCACGCTAAAAATCCCAAATTGCGGAATAGCATCGAATTCTTCCAAACGAATTGAATCGCACTTTGAAATCGCTTCCGCTGCTCTCATCGCCGGCCTCACGAATGTGATCACCCTGCGCCCCGACACACTGGGCGTGAAGTATTCCGAGCTCGGCCCCTCGAACTCTGTTCACTCGATCGGTCATCTTCAGGAAAGCGCCGCGTCAAATGGCTGGACCGGTCTTCAGGCCCGCATGGAAATCGAGAAGCTGCACCTGAAACAGATCGCAAACATGGCGGAGAAGTTCGACAGCATTCCGGAAGGAAACGGGACAATGCTCGACAACACCTTGATCGTTTACACCTCCTGTTCTTCCGGCGATCATCATTGCGCCGGACATGATTGGCCTTTCGTTCTGCTGGGCGGGATGGACAAGAAGCTGAAGACGGGCCGCTACATTGAGTATCCAAAATATGGCGACAAAGGCCACCGCACCGCCGGCAATCTCTACCTTTCGCTCATGCACGCCGCCGGCATGGAAATGACCGAAACGTTTGGGCAGCAGGACTCAAACCTGAAGGATCTTGATTTGAAAGGGCCTTTAGTGGAATTGATGGCTTAAGAGTTTCAGATGAACCAACAGGGTTTGTTCGCCGATCATACCCTGTTGATTCGTAAAAATCTGAGTCAATATATCGAAAGCACGAAGGTTAAAATACGTTTCGGGATATCGATTGATGGGAACAAATCATTCCAGGTATTCTGTGCCTCTTCAGCCGCCTTGCTAATTGACTGTCTCATCCTTGTTCAATACTTCGGAAAGATGTCCGGAGTTGGAAACCGTTCTTCGTGGGTGGCTTTGTGATCTCGCAGATATTCCTCACGCGGGACATGGAGGTCGAGCCAGGTGGCGGGACGAATGCGGACGACCTTTGTGGGGCGAATGCCCTCAGTGATGAGGTCGGTTTCGAAACGTATTTGGATTCCGCTGCTTCCCAATGGAATCTCGCCCTTTGTTTTCCTGACTTCGAGGATGGGGCCTTTCGAGGCCATCTGGGCGGTGCCCGCTGTTCCTCCGGCCCAATGTTTCAAGGTCTTCTCGGCCGCTGCCATCAGGGCCCGGCTGTCTTTTTTGAAATCTGCGTAGAGCGATTGATCGATGCCTCCAAAAAGAGTTGCGGTCACGGTGGCACTTCCAAATTTGCCATATTCAACGGCGTCAACGAAAGCAGGCACCCAGCGACTTTTGATGAAGACTTTATGCGTCTCGTTCTGATTGCGAGTGGCGCGTTGCATTGCGGCATCGTCCAGCCAGATGTCGGAGATGTGAAACCGGGTGAAGACACCGCCGGGTGTAGGCTTCCAAGTGATGCCAAGCAGGACGGGCTGATCCTTGAGAGATTTCTTGCCGCTGGCGGGCCAGGTCCCTTCGTCGATCAAATCCTGAATTCCGAGAAACTCACGGCCGCGCCAGATGCGGGTGGCGGCGTCGATGGTCATGGTTTCCTCTTCGGCCTCTTTGTCTCCGCCTTTTTTCGGTTCACGAATTGCGAAGATCATTCCCTGACCGCTCTGTATATCTACTTCCTTAAGTTTCCAGACCAAACCGATACGAAGGCAGTAGCTGGGCTCGTCTTCGAGGAGAAGGACGTGGTTTTCGGCGGGCGCCGAGCCGACGCCGGCGTTGCCTTCTTTTTTCAATCGGTTGTCGACCGGCAATACTGGCACGGCGGAAGTTTTCGGGTCGGGCGGGAGAAAGGCCCGAACGTGCATCATCGTGCCGAGCGGGATATCGCGGAGATCCGCCGACGCACCGTGGTAGCGGACAATGCCATACGGCAGCATTGCAAACGGGTTCGGGGGGATGAACCGGAATTTACCATCGCTTTGCACGCGGATGCTTCCGCGGCGATTGGCATGATCCACAAAGGTCAGTTCGCCTCGGTAGGAGTGCGCTTTTTCTATGGGTGGAAATTTTCCCGCTTCAGGACGGAAGATTTCGGTTTCTGGATCTTGTCCGACGGTGGCAGCAGCAACGAAGAACGCAGCAAACGGTGCCAAAAGGCGTATGCAGGGATGAAAAGCCGGGAACCTGAAACGCATATCCTTCAGTATTTCGGAAAGATGTCGGGAGTTGGAAAGCGGTTTTCGGGGCTGTTCTGGAAAAGGTATTCCTCTCGGGGGATTTGGGTCTTGGGCCAGCTTTCGGGGCGGACACGGACAATTCTTCCGGGGCGAATGCCTTCGATGATCAGGTCGGTCTCGAACTGAATTTGGATGCCACTGCTGCCCACAGGAATTTCTCCGTCTACTTTGGTTACTCCGAGAATTTTGCCGCTGGAAGCAATGTGGCCCGGGCCGTAGTGGCCTGCGGTGTGCTTCAAGGTATTCTCGGCCCCATTTATCTGCGCCCCGATGCCTCTCTTGAAATCATTGTAGAGTGCGGAATTCATGCCACCGAATAATGTCGCGGTTACAGTCGCTCGCCCGAACTTGCCGTACTCGATGGCATCCACCCAGGCCGGCATCCAGCGGCTGCGAATGAAGGTTTTGTGCGTCTCGGTTTGAAATTCGGCAGCGTGTTGGATGGAATCATCGTCCAGCCAAATATCGGAAATGTGAAATTGAGTGAAGGCACCACTCAACCCATCCCCCGGCGCTGGCTTCCAGGTGATCCCGAGCAGAACAGCCTGCCCACCAAGATCTTTTTTCCCGCTGGCAGGCCACGCTTTTTCAGTGATCAGGTCCGCGACTTTGATGCGCTCGCGGCCACGCCAAATGCGGGTGGCGGCGTCGAAAGTCAATGCCTGATCTTCGAATTTATCACTTTTGTCGGCGTCGGTCTTCGGTTCTCGACTGGCGATGATTTTGCCGGCGTTGTTGTTCTTGATGTCGATTTCTTTCAGCTTCCAGACCAAGCCCTCGCGCAGGCAATGGCTGGGCTCATCTTCAAGGAGAAGGACATGGTTTTCGGCAGGCGCAGTACCGGTGCCTCGATAATGCCCCACGTCTTTGTCCTTGTTGTCGATCGGCAACACGGGAACGGCGGAGATCTTCGGGTCCGGTGGGAGAAAGCCACGAACGTGCAGCACGGTGCCAAGCGAAATGTCGCGCAGATCCGCCGGAGCGCCGTGATATCGAATGACGCCGTAGGGCAGCATAGCAAAGGGTTGCGGGTCATTTCGGTAAAACTTTCCATCGCCCGCCACACGGATACTTCCGCGCCGATTGGCGTGATCAACAAAGACCAGTTCGCCACGATAAGAATGGGCCTTTTCAAGTGGGGGAAACTCTCCCGCCTTCGGGCGGAAAGGCTCGGTTTCCGGTTCTCCGCCGATTGCGGTTGCATCAACGAGCAACGAACCAGGAATTGCGAACAACAACGAGCAAGCCATGAGCCTCCAACGGGGAAGCAATAACAAAGAACTGCGAACTAAGAACCGGGAACTCATCAGTATTTCGGGAAGATGTCCGGAGTCGGAAAGCGCTCTTCAATGGCTCCATCCCTGAGATACTCCTCGCGGGGAACCTGGACTTGGGGCCAATTACCGGGGCGGACCCGGACGATTCTGTCGGGCCTGACGCCTTCGATGATGAGATCAGTCTTGAACCGGATTTGGATGCCGCTGCTACCTAACGGTGCATCGCCGTCCGTCTTGATCACCTCGAGGATGGGGCCTTTGCAGGCCATGTGCGCGGGGCCGTAGGCACCATGGTTGTGTTTCAAGGTATTCTCGACCGGGCTCATCAGGGCAGAGATATCCTTTTTAAAATCGGCGTAAAGGGAATCGTCCATGCCGCCAAACAGAGTCGCCGTCACGGTGGCGTCGCCGAACTTGCCATAGTCGACAGCATCGACCCGGGCAGGCATCCAGCGGCTCCGGATGAAGGCCTTGTGCGTCTCGGTTTGGATTTGGGCGGCGCGCGCTATCGCAATGTCGTCCAGCCAGATGTCTGAAATATGGAAGCGGGTGAACACGCCGTCGGGCGTCGGCTTCCAGGTAATTCCGAGATGGACGGCCTGATTATCCATGGATTTCTTCCCGCTTTCGGGCCAGATCTCTTCGGCGATCAAGTCCGCCACTCCAAGGCGCTCGCGTCCGCGCCAGATGCGGGTGGCAGCATCGAAGGTTATGGCTTCCTCCCCGGTTTCGGCTTCGTTGCCGCCCTTGGGTGCTCGACTGGCGACAATCGTTCCCGCGTTATTTTTGAGGTCGATTTCCTTCAGCTTCCACACGAGCCCATTGCGCTGGCAGTAGCTGGGTTCGTCTTCGAGGAGAAGGACATGGTTTTCGGCTGGCGCGATCCCTTTGCCGCTGTAGCCTGCTGTTTTGTTTTTGTTGTCGACTGGCAGGACTGGAACGGGAGAGATTTTCGGGTCGGGCGGGAGAAAGGCGCGGACGTGCAGCACCGTCCCCAGAGGGATGTCTCGAAGATCCGCTGGCGCGCCGTGATAACGCACCATGCCATACGGGAGCATGGCGAATGGATGCGGCGCGTTTCGGAAATACTTGCCTTCGCCCTGCACACGGATGCTGCCGCGGCGGTTGGCGTGATCGACGAAGACCAGCTCTCCGCGGTAGGAATGCGCCTTTTCGAGAGGCGGGAATTCTCCGGTTTTGGGGCGGAAAGGTTCGTCGTCAGCAGCCGCTGAGCTGAAACCAAGAATCAGGAACGCAAAAGCAGGCAAGAGAATCCGAATCATAACGCGATCACCCGATTGCTATCCCCAAACTGGTCGGTCTCCACGCCCATCTGCTGCGCCATCAAAAGAAGCAGGTTGCTCATGTGAGCGTCGGAATTCACGGGGCGGCCACAGATCTGATAGTGCTTCGAGGTGAGCGCCCCGTTTTCATCCAGCGCGTAGCCTTCGAATCCTTTCGCTCCCCGATTGAAATCGATGTGACTGCCGTGTTTCAGGCCGAGTTCCGAGCCACCGGCGAGCACAAGCGGCAGGTTGGCGTTGCCGTGGCTGTGGCCGTAGCACATGCCACTGCCGAACATTGCCATGGTCGAGCCAAGGAGCGGCTTGCCATTGAGGTCTTTCGTCTCGGAGAGACGGGTGAGGAAGTAGCTGAACTGCTCGATCGCAAAGGTGTCGTAGTTAGTGAGCTTTTCCATGTAGCCCGGATCGCCGCCGTGGTGGCTGAGCTGGTGGCGCGACTCGGTGATGCCGATCTCAGGAATCGAAAAGGCGTCACCCTCGCCACCCAGGCTGAAGGTTGCCACGCGGGTCACGTCCGTCTGAAAGGCGAGCACCATGAGATCGTAAACGGTGCGGAAATACTCACCGGCCTGAGTCTTGGGAATATCGCGATTGGTGCGCTTCCGATCTGAATCGGAAATCTCGGGAAGCGGCGTATCCAGCCAGGTATCTGCCCTACGAGTGCGGATTTCCGCCTCGCGCACGGAAGTGAGGTATTGGTCGAGCCGGCCTTTGTCTTCCGCGCCCATTTTCTTTTCCAACTGGCGGACTTCAGCGAGGTTGTCATCGAGCACGCTTGCCTTGCGGCGAAGCGCCTTCCGCTGGGCCTCGATGCCGCCCTTCGGTTCTTCGAACATCGACGAAAAAATTTCACTGCAACGACGCAGCGCGGGCAACTGCACACCGTCCGCGGTCCAGGCGAGGGAACCCTGCGTGAGGGCAATTTCCATCGAGGAGTAGCGGGTGTGTTCCGCGGTGACCTCCGCCATCTTCTGGTCCACTGAGATGGTGTTACGATCCGAGGGGCCGAGTTTTCCGCCAGTCAGGAAGACATTGATGCAGTTGTGATGGTGGCCAATCGCTCCCGGGTGATGCAGTCCACTGATGGGCGTGATGACATCGCGGTGTTTTTCCAGGGGCTTGAGCGATTTTGAGAACTCGTAATCTTTCCCCTCCTGGAAGATCTGATAGTTCAGCGAATGAACGCCGTTGGCGAGGTAAATGAAAGCGCTGCGTCGGGGCGATTCGGTCGCTTTTTCAGCCGCGCGGAGCGGGACCATGCATTCCAACATCGGCAGGGAAATACAGGTGCCCATCGCACGAAGGGCGTGGCGGCGGTCGATCCGCCAGGATTGGGATAGGTAGTTCATGGGAATGATATTTTACCGTTTCTTGATCAAATCAGATAGCGCCACCGCCCGGACGATATCCTTGATCCGGTAGTCGCTCTTCTTAGCCTCGGCCTGGATGGCGTCCAGATCCTCCTGGTCGTCGAAAGTGAGCACGCGACGGAGGGCGTAGGTGCAGAGATGTTCGATGAAAGCTCGCGCAACTTTATTTCGGTCTTCCACCAGCAGCTTCTGGAATTCGTTGGCGTTTTTAAAGGCTCGTCCATCAGCCAAAACGCCGGAGGGATCAACCGGCGGATCCTCTCCCTTGCCCTTCGGAACATGCTCGCGCTCGCGCCACTGGCCGATGGCGTCGTAATTATCCCAGGCAAAGCCCAGCGGATCGATATTCGCATGGCAGGACGCGCAATTCACATCCGTTGCGTGCACTTCCAGCCGCTGGCGAACGGTCACCTTGTCGCCTTCGGGCGGAACCGGCTCGATGGGATCCACGTTCGCCGGCGGGGGTGGCGGCGTCTTGTTGAGAATCACTTCGCTGAGCCAGACCCCGCGATGAACCGGACGATGCCGGGTGCCGTCTGAAGTCAGCCCGAGCACCGCGCCCATGGTCAGAAGGCCTCCACGTCGATCTTCCGGCTTGAGCGACACACGCTGGAAATCGCCTGTCTTCGGCTCCGGCAGTCCGTAAAAATCGCAGAGCCGGGCGTTGACCACGGTCCAGTCGGAATCGAGGAAATGGTCGATCGGCAGGTTCTGCGCCAGCATCTCGCGGAAAAACTCCACCGGCTCGTTCCGCATGCTCGTCTCAAGCCAGTCGTCGTAGGTCGGGTAGAGCTTTCTGTCCGGCGGGAACATGCCGACGCGATGCAGCTGCAGCCACTGCCGCGAGAAGTCGTCGATGAAGCGGTTGATCCGGCTGTCGGTAAACATCCGGTCCACTTCTTTCTCCAGACCTTCACCGGTCAGATCGCCCGCTTTGGCCGCGGCGAAGAGATCGTCGTCCGGCATCGAACTCCAGAGGAAATACGAGAGCCGCGAGGCGAGTTCCGAGTCGGTGAGTCGTTCGCGGGCAGTGGGTTCGCCCTCGACGAGGTAGATGAAATGTCTCGATGTCAGCACTCGCAGCATCGCCCCGCGCCAGGCGTCGGCTGGATTTTCGCCCGCTTCGCAATCGTCGCGGTAGGATTGTAGATAGCCTTTTAGCTCTTCCGTTTTCACCGGTCGCCGCCAGGCCCGCTCGGCGAAACGCTGCAGATGCTCCGCGACCATTTCAGCCGTCGCGTCGTCGGGAGGCAGCACTCCATTGCGGCGAGACTTCTCCGCCTCTGTTACCAATGGTCCTTCCCATTCGACCCAATCCATGATCACTGTCGAAAAAATGCCGTTCCCTTCACCATCAAACATCTGCGGAGCGTTGGGATTCAGCAGCGCCGTCTCGCTGCTGTGGGTGAAAATATATCCCCTGCTGGCGATGGCATTGCGGAAGGCAGCTCCGCCCCTTCTGTCCACCCCATCGGTAGCCACCACGCAGAAATGCAGCGTTGCCGGCATCTCGAGGAACACCTCGAACTCATAGACCTGCGGATCGTCCTCCGGTGCGGTGATGTCAAATTCGATGAGGCCATCGACGGTCTCCTCCCCTGTCTTCATGCCGATGCTGAGGTGAGCCGGCTGGCCGCCGGGCGGGCGAATACCACTGGCCTGGATGCGGAGCTTGTAAAGGCCACTGTGTTCCGGCCCGGTCTTTCCAAACCAGTTCGGTTGGAGCGCGGGCTGAACTCGACCTGGAAAATGGAGGTAGCGCAGCGGGCGCTTGATACCGAATCGTTCCAGCGCCTCCTGCTCCTTCTCCCCGCCACGGTAACGCAATTCCGCCGCCGTCTTGCGAACTTTGCGAGCCTCGCTGGACGTGGCAGGGAAAGCGCGGTCGAGTACAGTTTCCGCTGCGCGGTAATAGCGATCCACATGGGAAGGCGAAAGCGAAAGCTGCGACCCGATGCGCTCGAATCCGTGCCACAGCGTATCCTCGTTCAGCTCCCCCGGTTTGGCCGGATCGTAGCGAACGCCCAAAAGATCGTAGACCGTGTTTTGATATTCCTTCCGGCTCAGCCGATAATGTGCCACCGCCGGTCGCGCCGCCATCCGCGCCGCCCGTCCTTCCCGAATTCGTGAATCGAGTTGCCCGAGAATCGCCGCGATCTCATCTTCCGTCGGCTGCGGCTCGTCTTCCGGAGGCATTTCGCCCGCGTTGATTTTCTCGACCACTTCCGCCCAAAGATGGCCGTCCATTCCGGCCCGGAAATCGCGCGACAGCATATCGATGCGCAAATCGCCCTTCTCCTTGTCAGGACCGTGGCAACTGATGCAGTGCGTTTCCAGGAAGGTTTCGAACGGCTCCGCGGCCAACGCATGGTGGGCGGCGAGAGATGCAAGAAAGATGAGACTGAATCGTATCATTGTGGATGTGGGCTCAATTTTGAACCAAGCGGCCATGTTTGTGAAGGCACGGAAATCGGTAGGGCCAAGCACCAGGAAAAGCTCAAGAAAATGCGATCGGACACCATCGCCGAGCTGGGGCGGACCGAGGCCAGATGGACGATAATGTGAGACCGGCGTCTCGCCGGTCCTCAGTGGACGATCCACTGAATTTTTCACCATGAAGAGCATGAAGGACATGAAGTCTCATCCACTGAGTTTTCTACCACGGAGGAATCGGAGGCCACGGAGGCTCGTCCACTGAGTTTTTTACCATGGAGAGACTGGAGAAAATGGAGGCTCGTCCACTGGAGTATTTTTTTGGTGATCGTCCAGAGGATCGAAACTGAAAAAAAAGATGGACGAACCTCTGGACGATCACCTCCATGCTCTTCATGCCCTTCATGGTTCAATCCCCAGTAGCCATCCAGCAGCCGCTCATCCTCCGATAACTCCGATTCCTCCGTGGTTCAAAAAACCCAGTGGACGAGCCTCCAGCCGATCACCTTCACGAACTTCATGCCCTTCATGGTAGAAAAATCCCAGTAGCCATCCAGCAGCCGGTCATTCTCCGATAACTCCGATTCCTCCGTGGTTCAAAAAAACCAGTGGACGAACCTCCAGCCGGTCACCTTCCAAAACTTCCGCCCTTCATGGTAAAAACCCAGAACCCATCCCGTGATTCTCAGTCCACGCCCTCTTGCCCGAACTGCGTTTCCCCCTAAAATTTCCCGCGATGAAAAACGACCCCGCCACCGACACGCTCAAGCACGTGCTGACTCGCCGTCAGTTGCTGCGACGCGGTTCTGCCGGCATTGGCTCGCTGGCTCTCGGCTCCATGCTGGCTCCGAATGCCTTCGCCGCCAAGGTGGCCGCGAATCGCACCCATTTCGCGCCCAAGGCGAAGCGGATCATTTTCCTGTTCATGAACGGCGCGCCGTCGCAGCAGGACCTGTTCGATTACAAACCGAAGCTGGACGAGCTTCACGGCAAGGAACTGTTCAAGAGCTACGATCCGGAATCGGAAAAATGGAGCGACGAGGGCTTCATCGAAAAAACTCAACGACTCACTGGCATGACCTCCGGGCAGAAGGCGTTCCCC
>JABDJT010000238.1 GCA_013003335.1 Verrucomicrobiales bacterium
GACCCAAATGCCCCGCCTCCGCTGGACGACGATGATGACAGCACTCCGGACAATCCGCCACCGGAGCAGCCCGCTGAGAGCGACAGCATCGTCGATGATCTGAAGAATGCTGCAACGGCTCCACCACCTCCGACCGACGGAATCGCCGTTGGCCAGGGAAAGCTGAATGAAAAAGACGACCGAACGATGGGTCTGCTGGCTCACTTGCTCGGTGGTTTTACCTGGTTTGTCGGCCCTCTCGTGATCTGGCTGATCAAGAAAGAGGAAAGCCCGTTCGTGAACGACCAGGGGAAAGAAGCTTTGAATTTTCAAATCCTGATCACGATTTCCTACGTGGTCTGCATGATCGGCATGGCCATTCCCTTCGTGCAGTGCGTTTTTGCCATCGCGATTTTTGCCGTGCCGATTGTCGGCCTGATTTTTGCGATTCTCGGAGGTGTCGAGGCAAATAAAGGCGTGGTTTACCGGTATCCGTTCAATCTGCGGTTGATTTCCTGATCGGCGTGCGCATTCTCCGCTCATGTCCGTGAAAAAGGGCCTCCTCGGCCTCAACCCTCCGCAACGGGAAGCCGCTGAAACCATCAGCGGCCCGGTCCTGATTCTCGCCGGCGCGGGAACAGGAAAAACCCGCACCGTCACCACGCGGATCGCGGGCATGCTGTATTCGGACATCCCCGGCTCGCAAATCCTGGCGGTCACCTTCACGAACAAAGCCGCCGCCGAGATGCGCGACCGGGTCGCGTCGATGGTCGACCAGAAAATGGCGGAGGACGTCACGATCTGCACGTTCCACAGCCTCTGCGTCCGAATCTTGCGGACCTGCATCGAGCGGCTCGGCTACAAGAAAAATTTCACGATTTACACCGCCTCGGATCAGCAGGGGCTGCTGCGCAAAATTATCGTACGGAAAGTCAGCAAAGACGAAAAGCTGGAACCGAAAGTCGCCAGTATGGCCATCAGCAGCGCGAAAAACCGCGGAGAACGGCCCGAGGATCTCGACGATGCGCTGATCGCCGAGGTATACCGAACATACCAACGGGAATTGCGGCAGCTGAACGCCGTCGATTTTGATGACCTCCTGATCCTTGCCGTGCAGGGGCTGAAGGAAAATCCGGATATCAAGAAACAGTGGCAGCGGCGCTTCCGCTATTTCATGGTCGATGAATTTCAGGACACCAATCACCTGCAAATGAGCCTGCTCCGGCTTTTGGTCGGTCCCGAAAAAAATGTCTGCGTAGTCGGCGACGACGACCAGTCGATCTACGGCTGGCGGGGAGCCGACATCTCAAACATTCTCGATTTCGAGCGCTTTTTTCCCGGGCCGAAAATTGTCAAGCTGGAGGAAAATTACCGCTCCACCAATCGCATCCTGCGGCTCGCCAACGGTCTGATCCGCCACAACCGCGGTCGGCGGGAAAAAACGCTCTGGTCCGGACGCGGCGAGGGCGAATTGACCCGCCTGATTGCCATGCCGGATGCCGAGACGGAAGCGGATTTTGTCATCAACGACATCGTCGAGGAACACCGGCTGCAGAATCGATCGTATGACGACATCGCGATCCTGTTCCGAATGAACACCCAGTCGCGTCTTTTCGAGGAAAAACTGCGCGAGCACGAAATTCCCTACAAAGTCATTGGCGGGCAAAGCTTCTACGAACGGCGCGAGGTGAAAGACGTGCTGGCCTACCTGAACCTGCTGATGAACAACGACGACGACGTCAGCCTGCTGCGGATCATTACCACCCCGCCACGAGGTATCGGCGAAAACGCCATCGGTATGGCCACGCAGTTTTCCATCGACCGCCAGTGCTCGATTTTTGACGCCCTGCACGACATCGAATTTCTCGCCAGCCTCTCCATGCGCGCGCAAAACGCCATCTCCCGCTTCCTCGAGTTCCTGGATCGTTACACCGATTCCGCGAATACCGATTCGGTGAATTACGCCGCCATGACCGAGGCCATGCTCGAAGAAATCGGCTACACCGATTACGTGAAACGCATCTGCAAATCTCCCGACGAAGCCGACATGCGACGCCGGAACGTTCACGAATTTCTCGAGGGCATGCACCAGCACGTCAGCAATCGCAAAACCGGTCTGCGTGGCTTTCTCGATGCCGTCGCGCTGATGCAGGACAAGGAGGAAAAGGAGGACGACAAGGAGAACGGCACCGGCGTTTCCCTGATCACCATGCACGCCGCCAAAGGCCTCGAATTTCCAAAGTGTTTCATCGTCGGTGTCGAGGAAGGCGTCCTGCCACATTCCCGGTCCGTCGAAGAAGGCAGTCGCGACGAAGAGCGCCGTCTCTTTTATGTCGGCATCACCCGGGCCATGGAAAAACTCACCATCACCTGGTGCCACAGCCGCCGGCGTTACGGCGATCTCATGCCGTGTATGCCCAGCTCCTTTTTCAAAGAACTCGACGAAGACGAACTCGAAAAAACGGACTACCAGACGCTGGCGGATGAACCAGCCGATGAGGAATTGGCCGCGGATTATTTCGCGCGGATGAAGGAGATGCTGTCGAAGTGATTTCCGCCGCCACGATCCAACAGGGAACGTTCGCCAAACCAACCCTGTTGGTTCGTGGAATGGGGCATGCTACATTCCGCCTATGGACCGTCCGGAACGATGGCAGCGAAGACTGACGATGAGCCTTGCGATTGTGGTAATGGCGATTGCGCTCGTTTATGCAGGATCGTATGTCTGGTTTCGCATGAAAGCCAAGTCGGTTGCCATGAGTGTGTCAGTTCCACCCGTTTCCAATTCCAACTGGTACATTTACATTGCGCCAGAGTGGGCGGACGAATTCGGGCACGACTGGAATTCGCTCTACAGTCCGCTCCGGGCACTCGACCGAAGCATGACGGGAAAATGGGTGTGGTTCTTCCACCGGACGCATGGACCGAAATAGCGATCATTCCGCCGCGCGCCCTGAAATGGCTGCGATCACCTCGTCGCCGTACTCGGGTGGCAACTGATTTTCCACGCCGTTTTCCTGAAATTCGGCAAGAGCGAATTGGACCTCATCTTTCCGCCCGAGTGTTTCCAGGATCAACATCCGCTCGATCTGCAAAGCCTGCCAGACCCCGGCTTCATCAGGGGAGTCAGGTGCAAATTTGAGGAGCGCTGCCTCCGCCTCCACCAGGGCTTGTTCGAGTTTTCCCCGGTCAGCCAGCGATCCCAGCCACTCTCGATACGCGCTGCCCCCGCGAGGAGCCCGGTTGGCGATGTGCCCGGCAATTTCGTAAATGTCTTCTTCCGTGACCAGGGATTTTCCGTGCGCATAGGCGAGGCAACATTTTCCATGATATCCGCGGCTTACCCATTGGCTGGAAAAAATGCCCTGTAGAGTTTGACGGCGAATCTCGTCGGTCTCAAAGAGAACTTCCGGAGGCCGGTTTTCGAGGTTGAACTGCTCGTCGGTCTTCGCAACCAGCGAGGTGTATTTTTCCAGCAAATCGACAAAGTGCTGTTGCAATTTCGGATCGAGCCCGTCCCACCACTGATCGTATTCCCCGATTTGGCCCGCGTAGGCATGCGCCCCGAGAAACCGGACGAGGAGCCGGTGGACGTCTTCGTGATAAATGTTGTCAGGCATGGAACCGACAATCGTCCGCATGGCCGGCAACATCCGGCGGAGACGATCCGGATCCCGATCGTTGCAGCCGAGACGGAGCCGGAATTCGAGCATGTCGGTCATCGCTTCACCGGTATTCCGCCGGTACCGCTCAAAGTCGTCGTTGTCTTCAAAAATGGCGCGCCCCCAGGCAAACTGGATCGGAAAATCTTCACCCCGGACCAGGTTTTCAACGGCGCTGTGGACCTCCACGCGGGTCGACCAGTATCCGCCGAGATCGAGTTCATCCTGATCCAACCGGTTCAGGAAACCAACCTGGTGCTTCGCGAGAATTGCTTCAATCTTCGGATTTTGACGGCTGATCGTCAGGATCTCCAGCATCCGCGCTTTGCGCTCGTCATCGTCACCGGTGGGGGGAATATCTTCCCGACTTTCAAAAAACTGATCGAAACGCTCCTGCTGGGCGGGAAAGGTGAGCGCAGGATCGTCGGGAATTTTATCCGGGTCTTCGATACTGATGACAATCAATTCCGCAAAATCCCTGGAGTGCGGGTTGCTGATCGAGGCCAGAAAAGCCGGCAACGCATCGTGCAATTCGCGGCTATAGACCGTCTCCTCCTTGAAGTGGTCTGACCGGTAATTGCGATCGATTGCCTCTCCAAAAAGCAAGCCTTGCGCTTCCTTGTGAAAACCCTCCCGAACGAGGTGCACCATGACACCCGGAGCGGTTTTATAAGTGCGGCGAAATTTCAGGAGATTCCATCTCACCGCCTCCCGATCTCTCAACCGGCAGACCAGATCCATCATCGGCACGATCCAGTCCATCGTAGGTTTAAAAGCACGCCCCATCTTGGTCGTCTCGTTGTTGTATTGCTGGCGACTTCTCCACGCTTCCAGCATCAATTTCCCGGTCTCCTTCCACTTCGGATCGCTTTCGTCCCCCCGCAAGAACAGCGGCATCGCCTTGCTGAAACAAGTCGCGCTGCAGGGCTGCATCTGGTTGAAAATTCCAACCAGCAAATCACCGGTCGCCTTGGCGATTTCAGGTCCGGCTTCATCGCGAATCGAATCACCCAGCAAAGCGGCAAACCCGATCCGCCAAGTCCGGCTGATGGAATCGTCCCGCAGGATTTCGAGGGCACTGGCCAGTGTCGCCTCGCGCAAAATCATCGCCTCGACTTCCGGATCGAGACATTCCGCCAGGTGATGCAGGCCGAAGCCAAGCAGCACGGCCTGTGCGATTCCATGATTGGGGTGTCCATCGGGGACTGCCTTCGCCCAGTTAATCACGGCACGCCGCTGGGCAGGCCGCAGGCGACCACTGAACTTGTAAAAATCGGGCGTCAAAAAGCGAAAATCGCCCTCGCTACATGCCCGGTTCAATTCAACCGAAAGACCGTCCATCGCCTCTGCCGGTCGATAATTTCCGCCCCCGGCAAGAAAGGAACGCAGCAGAGCATTCTGCAGTGCGAGCCGCGTCACGCCGTAATACGGGATCGTCCCTTCGACATCTTCCCGGTAGGCACGGGTAAGAATCCCCACCGTATCGAGGCTGCAGCCTTCGGCATCATCACTCATCTCCTTGATCCACTTCCCGACGTGCGACCAATTGTTGTAAATTCCCTCCAGCCAGCCTCCGTTTTCCCGCTCCTCGTATCGAATCAGCCGGTCCGTCTGAATTACAATTTTTCCCGCCAGTTACGGATCTTCGTCGATCACATTTTCCAGCAGGGCCAGGAAATGAGGCTGCAACTGAAACTGCGGTAATTCCAGGTCGGCCAGCGTTTTGGCTTCCAGGAAGGCACGTCGCTCGGCGGATCGGTCTTGCGCCGTTTTTTTTCCGTTATCCTGTCCCTGCACGGGCA
>JABDJT010000284.1 GCA_013003335.1 Verrucomicrobiales bacterium
AGGATTTCCTGGCTGGTCCAGGTCGCAAAAATCAGCAAGACGGTTGCAAATAGCGGCTCCATCTCGGCCGAATTCAATCTCCCATACAATATTCGCTACGGAAGCAGTACCCGTGGCTCTGTGATTCAATTGTCTACCACCTTCGACAGCGATGCTTACCCGGATCTCGTCAACCTGCGGGCGAATCAATGGGTGACGATCAACGCCAAACTCGCCCCCTCCAAGGATTTGAGGCGAATTCATCTGAAAGAACCGTCGATCATCACCCCGTGAATCATGGATCGCTTCGTTGCGCTCGCCCTTCTCAGCTTCCTGGCAATTCAAAACGGCGCCAGCCGGGAACCCCTGACTTATTTCGGAAACGGTGAAGCAGTCAAAGTACAGCGGGGCGGCCTGGTTCATACCCGTCTTCTCAGCGCCCTGCGCGGAAAAAAAGGATTCGATGGCCTAGTCGGGCAGATTGCCGGAATCGCCCGTGCCCATGACGCCACTCTCGGCGATGTTGCCAAACTGAATCTCTACGTGTCCAATCCAAATCCGGCGATGCAGAAGTCGATTCGGACTCAGATGGCCAGGCACTGGCCCAACGCGGCGAAACAGCCCGCTCTCACCATCATACCGTCTGCGTTGCCCGGCGGCGGTGAACTGGCTGGCGATGCCGTGATTGCCATCGCTGACGGCGGCGAAACCGGGGTCACGCGTTTCGAGAGGGATGCGGCCGTATTGCCAGCCTCGCGAGATGCTGTTTTCGTTTCCGGACGAGCTGCCAGCGGCGAATTGGCGGTAGCGACAGCCGGCACGATGACCCAACTTTTTGACGTGTTGAATTTGCTCGGTGCCGGGAAAAAGGATGTCGTGCAGGTGAAAGCGTTCATCAAACCGATGACCGGCTGGGAAACGGTAGAGGCGGAAATTGAGAAGAGCTTCGGCGAGATCGGTCCGCCTCCCGTGGTTTACGTTGAATGGACGTCCGGCTCCCGTGCCACCGAAATCGAGCTCATCGCAGCCGCACCGAAAGTGGAAAATCCGGAGGGCCCGATCAGTTATTTCACGCCACCTGCAGACAAACCGTCTCCCGTTTTTTCCCGCGTCGCTCGCGTCCACGGCGATGAAATCATTTACATCAGTGGAATGACCGGTCCGAAAGTCGACACGGCAGACGCGGAAATTCACTCGTTGTTCGGCGAACTGAAGCGCGTTTCGCAGGCCGCCGGCTCCGATCTTCGCCATTTCGCGAAGGCGACGTATTACGTTTCGAAAGACGGCGTTTCCAAATCGTTGAACGCTCTTCGCCCCGAATATTACGATCCGAAACGCCCACCAGCGGCGTCAAAAGTCCAGGTCCACTCCACCGGTGTTCCCGACCGTGGCATGCTCATTGATATGATCGCAGTTCCGACGGGCAAAGAGTGAATTTCGATCCAACAGGATACGTTCGCCAAACCAACCCTGTTCATTCGTTTTCGCCGGTCTCCGCTTCCGGCTCTTCAGTGTCGAGTTCGCCGGATTTTTCCAAAAGCCACACGGCGACAAATCCGGCCACGATCAAACCGACGGCCACAAATGTCTCGCCGTTCAAAGCCGGCAGGTTCCAATCGTAGTCGATAGTTTTCGATTTCGTTTCGCCTGTCGGTGTCACGAATTCTTTCACGATATCCGTTTTCCAGGGCCAGATCAGAACCAGGGATCCGGCGATGAATCCGGTGATTGCAGCGACGGCAATATCGTGAAATTTCCGGAAGATCCAGGACAACAGGTGACTCAGCGCCACCAGTCCAACAACAGCACCGAGCCCTACGGGAATCAGAATCTTCAGAGCTTCCCAATCTCCGGCGCGAAGCTGGTTCACGGATTTGATAAAAACGAGTTCGTAATTACCTAGCAGCAAAAGCACGAAGGAGCCGGACAACCCGGGAATCACCATGCTGGCCATCGCCACGACACCGCAGAGCATCAGGTAGGGAATCGCGTCGCTTTCAGAGGCAGGCTCAAACAGAATCGTCGTGCCGATCGCGATGACCAAACCGATCACCGCCCCGACTACAGCCCCGACCGACCAGCGGCTGACGCGTTTTCCCACGAAAATGATGGAGGCGAGAATCAAGCCGAAGAAAAAGGCCCAGAGGTAGAGCTTGTGATCGATCAGGAGAAATTTAAAAAGCTGGGCAAGTGTCAGGATGCTGGCGATGACGCCGAGCCCGATCGAAAACAGGAATCCGAAATCGATCTTGTCGGCAAAGTCACGAAACTTCCCGCGGAACAGCAATTTCAGCGCGTCGAGATTGCAGGCCTTGATCGCTTCGATGAGTCGCTCGTAAATGCCTGTGACGAAGGCGACCGTCCCTCCGGAAACGCCGGGAATCACGTTCGCGGCGCCCATGGCGGAACCTTTCAAAAAGTGGGAGAGGTGAGACAGCCAATTCATGAAAACAGGTTTATGCAGATGCGGTCAGCGACAGATTCTGGCGTCTCGTCCGGCGCGAGGCAAATGGTTTGAAATTGTTTCTCCCGTCGAAACCATGTCCGCTGACGCTTCGAATAACGGCGCGTGGCTTGCTGAATCAGTTCGATGCATTCGGCTTCGGAAATTTCCCCGGCCAGTAGACTGCGAATTTCGCGCAGGCCGATCGCCTTTTCCGCCGTCGGCGAAATCTCAGCTCCGGCCAACTCTGCGACTTGTTCGATGAGCCCTTCGGAAAACATCGCCTGCGTGCGGCGGTTGATTCGCTTATACAAATCGTCGCGCTCGCGGGTCAGGTAAATACCGTCAAATTCCGGGGAGGACCGCTCGAAATCGCGTTTCAAGGTTGATGCGGGAACGCCGGTCAGAATCGAAATCTCCAGGTTCCGCGTCACGTAGCGGCGGTTTTTCAGATTCGTTTCCGCCGCTCCGACCGGGTCGATTTTCTCCAGTTCGGCGACCAGTTCCTCCAGCGACATCGCATCCAGCCGGACGCGCAATTTCGCATCGCCGGGCGGCGTGGGACCGAGTCCGTGGGTCAGCGATTTCAGGTAGAGACCGCTTCCGCCGACCACGATCGGGATTTTTCCGGCCGCTTTCAGCCCGGTTACTTTCTCTTCAGCCAGTCGCGAAAACCGGGCCGCGTCGCAGGATTCGGACAGGTCCAGCACACCGTAGAGGTAATGCGGAACCCGATCACGATCCGATTGCGGCGGGGCCGCGGTCAGGATTTCCAAACCGCGATAGAGCTGAAATGCGTCGGCGTTGACGATTTCTCCGGAACCGATTTTTTCGGCCAGCGCGAGGGCCACGGAAGATTTTCCGCAGCCCGTCGGTCCGGCCAGGTAAATCGGCTCCGTCGAATCAGGCAGCCTCTTCTTCACCGGCGTCGGTTTCGGTGGACGTGTCGCTGCTGCTACCGGAATCGTCGTCGTCGGCTCCGTCTCGCGGACCTTCGCTCTTCGCTCCGGACACGAGCAGTTTCCGGCCCATGAAATCCTGGTCGTGGAGAATTTCGACAGCGCGCTTGGCCTCATCGATGTTCCCCATTTCAACGAAAGCAAAGCCCTTCGACTGCTGCGTGCGCTGGTTGGTCACCACTTCTGCGGTCACTACCGTGCCCACGCCCTTAAACAGTTCCTCCAATTCCGCCTCATTCGCGCCGTAATCAAGGTTACCGACATACAGGCGACCGCTCGTCACCTCGTGTAAAATCGGCTGCTTTTTCGAACGAATCGACTTCGATTGGGCCTGTTGCGGCTGATTCCCGGCCTGCGGCTTCGGCTTGTTTTTGGAAACCGGGCGCTTCTTTTTCTTTCCGGGTTTTCCGAGGAGACCGAAGGTCAGCACTGCGAGAATTTTCTGCCCGAACGTACGCTTCGGCGGAGCTTTCGGACGTCGGTTCCGGTTGCCGCGATAGTGACGTCGTCCGCCACCTCCACCGCCGCCACCGCCCCCACCGCGGTTTCGGTTCCGATTATTTCGATTATTTCGACTTCTGCTCCGGTTACGATTTCTGTTCTTGTTTCGACCGCCTCCGGGGCGGTTCTGTTCCCGGCGGCCATGATCGCCGCCTCCTGATTGATGATTTTGCTCCATGAGTAAATGAAGATAATTGGTTGCCGGATGCGACCGATGCGTCGTTGCAGGGCCATCCGTATGGTTTTGTTCGAGTTGGACCCGGCAGACCGCGGTGGTCGTGCAATTTCAGGTCCGGCGAATCAGGGCACAGCATTTCCCCAGCCGGTGCTTTCCCGGCTGAAAGGGGTTGGAAAATTCGAATTTGGCCGTAATTCATTCCGGTCATTCTAAGTTTCAACAACGGTCACTGCTCATTCCTCAACCCCCCGCTTGCAATTCCGGGGGCATTCCACTTGTTGATCCGCCCTTAAACCTAAAGGGATGTGTTAGGGACGCAAGTAGAGTTTCAGAATTTGGTAAATCTGACAGGTCTGGAAATTCAGAATAGAACCGGCGAGATGGTTCGTCTTTCTCACTTCAGCGCCAGGATCAATCGAACGGAATCGACCCGAAGACGGGCGTCACCAATTGCTTTTTTCAATTCCTCCCGCTCCTCGTGGGCGGCTTCGATCTCGGAATCTCGAACGGGATGATTCATCTCTTTCAACGAATCCAAACGACGAATCTCCGTATCGAGATGATCTTTCATGTCATTCCCGGCCCGGTGACGGACGACATCCGCAATATCGGCGCAGGCTTTTTCGGCGGCATCCAGCAAACCGGGCACGGTCGCCTTCAACGCAGTCGCTTTACTCCGCAGCCAATCGGAATGACCCGGTCGGCCCCCGGAACGAATTCGCTCGATCGAAAAATCGGCAGTTCGGTTGCGGCCTTTTTGATCCACAATCTGCCGGATCGGATGAGGCGGCAAAAACCGTTCGGCGTGCAGCCGCTCGGGCGCGACGCATTCCAGAACGCAGACAATTTCCACCATCAACAGCTGCTCGCCGGCACCTTCGAAACGGAAAAACGCGGCATTTCCGCGATCCGAGGCAACCAGGCTATCCATCGCGCTAATGACCATCGGGTGATCCGCGGAAAGAAAGGTGATATCCTCGCGGGTGAGCGCCATTTCGCGATCAAACGTGACAGACAGGCCTTCATCCGGCAGGCCGGGAAACGACTCGGCGGAAAAGAGATTGTCGGGCGAAAACAGGTAGGTTCGGGCATCCAGATCGGTCACCGTCACGCCGAAATGGTCGCACAGACCAAGCATCAGTTTTTCAAGCCGCTCGTCCTCGTCGAGGTCCTCGATTTGCCGAACCAGCGCTTCACCCAGATCGCGGTCAAACGAACTCATCTCCAGCAGGTGATCGCGCCCCTCGTCGAGTTGCTTGTCGATCTCCTCTTTGAATTTTTGCGTGTTCTTGATCAGGTCGGGCAGCGCGGCATCGCGACCTTCATCGGAGCCTTCGGCCAGGGTCTTGAGGCGATCGGAAAACTGGCGGAAAATCGCGCCCGCGCCATGGACTGTTTGCTCGAAGGCGTTCAGGCCGCGGTGATACCAGAGCGCGTACAGTTCCTCGGACGACTCCTCCACGAACGGCACGTGAACATGAATGTCGCTGGTTTGCCCGATCCGGTCGAGTCGGCCAATTCGCTGCTCGAGCAATCCGGGATCATCCGGCAAATCGAAAAGCACCAGGTGGTGGGAAAACTGGAAATTCCGGCCCTCACTCCCGATTTCCGAAGCCAGCAAAATCCGCGCGCCATCAAAGTCATCCGCGAACCAGGCGGCGTTCTTATCCCGCTGTAACAGGCTCAGGCCCTCGTGGAACATCGCAGCCGTGGCGCTGATTTTTTCGCGGAGGGCCTCTTCGATTTTCTCGACGTTCTCCTGCGTTTTC
The DNA here is from genome assembly GCA_013003335.1 of Verrucomicrobiales bacterium. Lineage (GTDB taxonomy): Bacteria > Verrucomicrobiota > Verrucomicrobiia > Verrucomicrobiales > DEV007 > JABDJT01. The sequence goes on from JABDJT010000284.1 coordinate 5,830, forward strand.
GTAATCAGCAGGATTTTTTCGGAGTCCGGCAGTGATTTGATCAGGTCAACCAGCCAGCCGATCTTCGTTTCAAATCCAGTCTCCACGTCACATTCCAGCGGGTAAAGGTGCGGAATGCGGGCGGGAAAATTGTCCAGCACGAGGCGGCGGTTCCGGAACAGAACGCGGCCCGGGCCATGCAGGTCGACCAGCGCCGAGGCCCAGATCGCCCGCTGCTGGCGGGTGTCGTCATTCTCCAAAATCTCCAGTGCTTCTTCGCCGAGCAGGTCGGTCATCATTTCCTTCAAATCGTCCGTCAACTCGTCATCGGAATTCAGCGCGTCGGCCAGCTTCGAGACGTTCTGGTATTTCTCTGACTCGGCGATGAATTCATCCAGGTCGGAAAACCGGGCCGGATCGAGCAGGCGGAGCCGCGCAAAATGGCCCTCCAGACCGAGTTGCTCCGGTGTCGCGGTCAAAAGCAACAGCCCCGCCGACTTCTCCGCGATAGCTTCCACCGCGTCGTATTCCGCGCTGGAACTTTCCGTCGTCCACTCCAGGTGATGCGCCTCATCGACGATCACCAGATCCCATTCCCCTTCGGCCGCCTGCTTGCCTCGCTTCGCGTTCTCCGCGATCCACGATGTCGCGCAGAGCACCAGTTGGTCGTCGAAAAACGGATTCGCCGTCTCCGGATCATCGGCCCCTTCCTCAATCGAGACGGCGCGTTCCTCGTCAAAAATCGCGAACGATAGCGAAAACCGCCGATACAATTCGACGAACCACTGGTTCACCAGCGCGTCCGGCACGAGAATCAGGATCCGCTTCGCCCGTCCGGAAAGATGGAGTCGGTGCAAAATCAGGCAGGCCTCGATCGTTTTTCCCAGCCCGACCTCGTCGGCCAACAGCACGCGCGGCGCGTATCGCTGGGCGACTTCGTTGGCGATATAAAGCTGGTGCGGGATCAGCGAAATTCGCGCCCCGGTCAGACCGCGCACCTCCCGGCTCCGGCCTTCAAATTGATTTCGCAATGCTGACTGGCGCAGACCCCAGACCTTCGGGTGATCCGTGATTCCCGCCAGCAGCCGCTGCTCCGGCCGCTGCACACTCAGCGTGTCCGACAAATTTGATTCCGGCAGCTCTTTCCCATCCGCATCGATGTAAATCAGTCGCTTGTCTTCCTCCCGCACGTCCGCGACGACAAAACTGGTGCCCTCATTGTCCTTCACCGTGTCGCCAACCTCGAATGCGACCCGGCGAAGCGGAGCCGAGCGCGCGGCGTAGGTCAGCGTTTCCCCCGTGGCCGGAAACAATGCCTGCAC
>JABDJT010000301.1 GCA_013003335.1 Verrucomicrobiales bacterium
GTTTTCGCCCTGGGCAATGCGCTTTTTACCCTGGCAACGCTCTTCACGAACGAAGCCTTGATTGGATTCGGTTTTGTCGCCGCCGCGGGACTGGGGTTGCTGGTCGCCGGGTGCCGTTTGAATCAGCGGATCGGTCACATTGAATGCCACGTCTGCCTGCCCGAACGCGCCTGATTTTTTGATTTCAGAGGACCGGATTCGAGGGAAGGTTGTGACGGAATGAAATCGCCCACTATCAATCGCCGAAATCTCCTCCTTGGCGTCGGAGCCACGCTGGCCCTGCCCTGAGTCCCTGTTGGTTCGTAATTCGGCATTTTTTTCATGGGATCGATCGTGCTTTTGACCAACGACGACGGGATCGATGCGCCCGGACTGGCAGCCTTGAAACAGGCTGTGGCTGACCGCTTTGACGAAATCTGGGTCGTCGCGCCGGCCGAAGAAGCCTCCCAGGTCGGCCATCGCGTGACGACACACGGCGAGATCGGCGTGAAGCAATTGGACGACCGACAATTCGCGATTACCGGGACGCCGGCGGATTGTACGCGCCTGGCGCTGGCGGAATTGCTTCCGAAACGGCCGGATTTGGTGATTTCGGGCATTAATTTTGGTGGAAACCTGGGTCGGCACGATTTTGTCATTTCCGGAACGATCGCGGCGGCCCGGGAAGCGGTATTTCACGGGATTCCGGCGATTGCGGTTTCGAATTATCACCGGGCGGACGAGAAATTCTGCTGGGAAACTTCGGCAGCAATGACAGAACGGGTTTTGGAAAAGCTGAGCCAGACCAATTCCCTTTCTCCGGGGGAATTTTGGAATGTGAATTTGCCCCATGCCACTCCGGGGATCGAAAAATCGGTGGACTTGGAATTTTGCGAGCAAGAGACACAGCCATTGGAGCTGAATTTTGAGCCGGAAGAGGACGGAAACGGTTTTCGCTACACAGGTCGTTATCAGGCCCGGCCGGCCTCAGTAGGATCGGATGTGGCTGTTTGCTTTGACGGGAATATTGCGATTTCGAGCGTTTCGATCTGACTCGATTTTCCTGACAAAACATTCGAAACTATTTCGATTCCGTCCGGTTGAATCGAAGCCGATGTTCCGCCTCCATTCCAGACAGGCTTTTGCCGCCTTGATCCCGCTCCTCGCTGCAGCGGTACCGGGATGGGGAATGCATGCGCAGGAGCCTGATTCTGCTGATGCGGCAGGACCGGAAGATTCAATCGCAGTGGCGGCGGTGACTCAACCCAGTGTTCCTCAACCGGTAAAGAGCGAGCATTTTCAGGCACTGAAACAAAATTCGCCTTTTTCGAGGGCATTGAACATGTCTGACTCGCTGGTTTTGACCGGTGTAGCAGAATATGAAGGCGAGCAGGCAGCGACAATTGTCGACAAGCGCACGATGCAAACATACGTGGTTTACGGGCAACCGAATTCCCAGGGCTGGAAGTTGATCGGGGTGGATTTTCCGGAGAAAGAGGATCCAAAGTTGAACGAAAAATCGGACATCGAGCCGGACATTGCCCAGGTAACTGTTTCGATTTCAGTTGATGGCGTGGGGGTGGTGAAGGTACGGCATGAACAATTGGACCTGAGAAAGGCGCGCCCCGCAGCCGGTCCCAGCATCGCTCCAGTGGAAACCCGCCAGGTGGCCGAATCCGGTCGCAGTTTTGGCGGCAAAGGAACGAAGAGTGGAGGAAAAGGCGGCGGGTTCTTCGGAAATATCTCGGAGGAAGCGCGAAACCGGATCCGGGACACGATGAATGCGGCCCGCGAAAAAAACCCGAATATGAGCCGCGAGGAAATGATGGATTTGATGCGAAAAACGATGGCAAAAGAGGGAGTCGAAATGCCGACGTTTGGCGGCGGGATGCGCGGCGGCGGCGGCGGAGACAGGGGTTCCGGGGACGGCGGAAATCGCGGAGGCGGCGGATTTAAAGGTGGCGGAGGGGGAAAAGGGGGGCGATAAAGGTGCGACACGAAAAATTTTCGAATTTGCAGAAACACGGCGGATTCGGGTAGACCACGAAACACAACCATGAGATCTCAACCAGGCGACCGCTTGTCGCCACGGCAGTTCGCCGTGGTATTTTTGGTGACTATTGCCATTATCCTGACCCATCCGCTCCAAATCGGTTGGACGCAGGACAACGCGGCAAAGCAGCAACAACTGCGAATCTTTTCCCAGACTAAAAAAGTCGCCGAAGGTGATCCGGCGCCGCTCCGCGCTGATGATCCCGAATCCGTGAACGTGCTCGAGGAAGCTGCTGCCAACGGGGAATTGCTGGCACAAAACCAGAATCCTCCGGCAAATACACCCCCGACAGCAACCAATCCTCCGGCCGCCGCTACGAACCCGCCCGCAGGGACACCACAGGTTCCCAATGCAGAAGCCAATCCAAATGCCGGTTCTGCAATTCAGGGGGACCGGGTTACGCTCCAGTTCCCACTCAACCCGGTGGGGGATATTCTCGCGATTTACGAACGCCTGATCGGCAAGCCAATCGTAAAAGACAGCTCGGTTTTCGAGGGCCCGCAGGTCAGTCTTGTAACCCCGGCGGACGTGCCGCGCGACGAGGCGATTCGTCTGATTGAAGCTGCCCTCCTGGTAAACGGCTACATTCTCGTGGCCGAGCCGGATGCGAACAGCGTGAAAGTCCTCCAGGGCGGAGCCCGGCAGGGCGGCCGAAGTCCTTCCTTCTCGGAAGGGGTCGTCATTTACACGAATGAAAATACGCTCCCAAGCGGCGAGTCTCTCGTGGGATTTTTCCTCACGCTCGATTTCATTAACCCGGAAGAAGCCGCCACGATTTTCGGCAATCACGTTGTCTTGAATGAATTCGGCCGGATCACGCCGGTTTCGAGTCCGGCCGGTCTCTTGATCACAGAAACGACGCCTATCGTCCGGCAATTGATCAAGCTTGCCCAAATCATCGATTTACCCGCGGAAGATGCTCCGCTTTTGACGGAATTCGTGACCCTGGAATACGCTGAGGCCAATGTGGTCGCGCAAATTATTCAGGCGGTTATGGATGCCAGAATGGAGGAACGGCTTCGTCAGAGCGAAGCGGGACGGACGATTTCGGGACAGCAGCGCACCCAGCAGGGGCAGCCTCAACAAAACCAGCCACGGACTCCTCAATCCAGCCAGAACCGCAACGGCCAATCCTCCAACAATACAGCGACAGGCATCGGAACAGCCGACGCCCCCGCCGCCCAGTTGATTCCCGACGATCGCCTTGGCCGCATCATGGTCGTCGCTACTCCAAGTGATGCAGCCTATGTCATCGATATGATTTCAGAATTCGACCAGCCGCTTTCCACGCCGGATCCGGTCGAGAGAGAACTCCAGCACGTCAGGGCCAACGACATTCTGCCGGTCATCGTCGATGTCCTGCAGGACACGGGTACCGGACAGACGCAACTCCCAGGTGGCCGCCAGATTGAAACACGCCAGACTCCAGTCACTTCCTCCCAATTGGCGACCTTGACCGGCGCGACTACCGGTCAGCAAAACAATCAAAACCGGGTCCAACAGGGTCAGACGGCCGAGGAAGTCGGCGGTCGCTCCGATCAGATCGCATTTCCAATCGACGATGTCGCTCCAATTTCCGTTCTCGTCGGGAAAACACGGCTCATTGCTGACCGTCTCTCCAATTCCATTATCGTCATGGGAACGAAAGAGGCTCAGGGAATCGTCCTCGATATCATCGAACGACTCGACAAGCGACAGCCACAGGTCTACCTCGCGACCGTCATCGGAGAACTGACCCTCAGCGACGACACCGCCTTTGGAATTGATTACCTGCAGAAATTCATTCAGTTCGACGGTCAAAACATCAACGATGGAGGGATTACATCGCAAAATATCAATGCGCGCAGCGACGTGATCGGCGCAACGAATACCACCGGAAATATTGCGGATGTCCGGGACGCCGTAATCACCACCGCCTTCGGCCCAACAGGCGGCTTGAACATTTACGGCCAGATCGGCGAGCAACTTGATGTTCTCATCACAGCCCTGGAATCAACCGACCGGTTCAAGGTTTTGTCCCGTCCCGTCGTCTACACGCAAAACGGCAAGCGCGCCGAGATCACTTCGGGTCAGGAGGTGCCGGTTCCGGCAACTACACTGAGCGATACCAACAACGTCAACGCCGTTCAAACATCCATCGATTTCAAAGAAGTTGTCCTCAAACTCGAAGTGTTGCCCACAATCAGCAGTGATCGCAAGGTGACTCTCGACATCGTTCAGATCAACGATCGTGTCGTGGGCCAGCAGGCAGTCGCAAACAACGTGGTCCCGATCATTGGAAAACAGGAACTCAACACGACCGTTACAGTTCCGGATCGAACCACGATCGTCCTCGGCGGCCTCATTTCAGAGCGGGACGACGTCACCGATACCGGTGTGCCGATCCTGAAGAATATTCCCGTGATCGGAAGAGGTCTCAAAAACACATCCACCACGACCGTTCGGACGGAATTGATGATTTTCATTCAGCCTATCGTCGTATGGTCAGACACGGATGAGCTCGAAGCCAGCCACGACGAGGATGTTCGTTCCAAGATCGGCGAAGATGCCGCCGTTGTCTTTCCGAATCCCGGAACCCCCACCGAGAACTACCCGGTCGAACAAATCGAAGAGGAAAACAAGAGCATGTTCCGCAAACTCGGTCGCCGTCTTTTTGGACCGAAACCCAAGCACGAAGGTCCCTACAGCAACGGTGTTCGCGAATAACTTTACAGCCGTACGCAAAAACAGGGTTGGTTTAATCCGCCAACCCTGATTGCCTCTCCTGCAAATGCGAACTTACGCTTCGGCCACTCCGGCAAGCAGCAACGCTCCTTCGTCCTTCAGCTCTTCGGCAAATTTGCCGCGCAACTGCTCCACACCACGGCGAATCCGTGCTTTCACAGTTCCCAGTGGACTGTGAATCTTTTCAGAGATCTGCCGCTGGGTCATGCCCTCGAAGTAGGCCAATTCGATCACTTCGCGCTGTTCAGGTGTCAGCTCCACGACCGCATTTTGCAAAATTCGACGGGCATCAGAACGATAAACTTCTTCGCGCCCCGAAGAGCGTGCTTCCGGTTGATCCGTTCCAAGACGCTGTTCGAAACGGTCATACAATGCCGAACGACGCTGAACGCTTCGTACTCGATCAATGGAACGATTTCGTGCAGTTGTGCAAATCCACGTAACCAGTGACCCCTTTTTCGGATGGTAGGAGTCAGCCTTATTCCAGACCGTGTTCAGAATTTCGACTGCCACGTCTTCCGTGTCCTCACGATGTCGCAGGACTTTGAAGGCGGTGGAGTAGATCAGCGGGTAGAACCGATCTTTAAATTCGGCCAGAGCCGCTGCGTTTTTCGCAGCAATTCGCTGCATCAATTCGTAGTCAGCCTGGCGATCGGCAGGGGTAGAAGGGGTTCGTTTTTTCATGGCAATGTCTAATTGTTGTCTATAACGAAACTTTGACAAGTAAAATTAGACAAAAAATAGACATTTTTCGACAAAACCTCTACAATCCATTCAAAGCGGCAATGAATTTTGCCCCTGGAATCCCCTGCCGGCTTGCTTCCAGCTGATTCCTATTCTTTCCCGGATGCCAGCTTCAACACCGCGGCAATCAACCCGGGGATATCATGCGCTTCTGCCTCGGCATCGACCACAAGCTGATTTTCTTCGATCGTTTCCGAAGTGATCGGCCCAATGCTCGCGATCCTCGTTGATTCCGGAATATCGAGGCCGAGATCGAGAAATCCGTCCACTGTCGAGGAGCTCGTAAATGTGATGATATCCGCCCCTTCCTCGCGAAAACGCTTCACAGCCCCGGTCGGATCTCCCATTTCCGGAACGGTTGAATACGCGATCCCTTCGTCGAGAATCGCGCCCTCGGAGAGCAACTTCTCCCGCAAAACAGGTCGGGCCTGTTCACCCCGCACCCACAGCATCATCAGTGAATTCAGATCACCAATTTCCTTTTTGAGTGCATCCGCGATTTGATCGCCAACGTGCTTTTCAGGCATTAGATCTGTCGCCACGTGAAATTCTTTCAACTTCGCAGCCGTGCCCGGTCCCACCGCCGCAACCCGCGCCCCACCAAGCGAACGCGCGTCGTTGTAGAGCTTGTAAAACAACTCGAAAAACGATTCCACGCCGTTCGGGCTTGTGAAGATCAGCCAGTCATACTTGTGGCAATCCTGTACCAATTCGGCAAATTCCCGCAACTTCTCGCCTTCCGGTCGCTCAATCCGAATCGTCGGGATTTCGAGCACATCAGCGCCTAATTCACGCAGCTGACGCGACATCCCGCTCGCCTGGGGCCGCGTCCTCGTCACGACTACGCGCTTCCCAAAAAGGGGCCGATTTTCAAACCAGTTAATCGTTTCCCGGCATCCGACTACGTCACCAATCACCGTTACCGCAGGTGATTTGAAATCCGCTTTCTCCACCAAATCCGCAATCGTCGCCATCGTCCCGGTGATCGATTCCTGGTTCCCCCGCGTCGCCCAGCGAACCAGTGCCACAGGCGTTTCCAGATCGCCGCCATTCGCCAAAAGCTCCTCCATCACCGACCGGAGCCGCTTCACGCCCATCAGCATCACCTTCGTGCCCGGTGCTTTCGCAATCTGAGCGTAATCCATCGACGATTCCTCTTTTGTCGGGTCTTCGTGCCCGGTGAAAATTGTCAGCTGCGAGCAATGCTTCCGATGCGTGACGGGGATTCCCGCGTATGCCGGGCCCGCGATCGACGAACTGATTCCCGGCACCAACTCAAACGGAATTCCCGCTTCGACCAACTCCTCGGCTTCCTCGCCACCGCGCCCGAAAACGAGCGGGTCGCCACCTTTCAGCCTCGTCACGATTTTTCCTTCACGCGCTTTTTCGACGAGCAATTCATTGATCCCGCCCTGCGGAATCGCGTGGTTATCCGCTTTTTTTCCTGCGTAAATCAGCTCGCAATCCGGCTTCGCCCAGCGGAGAAAATCGTGATTCGCGAGATAATCGTAGACCAGCACATCGGCCATCTCGATGCATTCTTTTCCACGAAGCGTCATCAGCCCCGGATCGCCCGGCCCGGCTCCAACGAGATAGCAAATACCGGTTTTGGTTTCGTCTTTGTCGCTCATTTTGAAATCTGTTCCATCAATACATCCGCCATCACAACCGGATCGTCACCCCGAACTTCCCCTTCAACCGGCTCCGACGCCTCATCCTCTTCGTCAAAAACGCGAACCCGCATCGCCAGTTCATCGCCCTCAAACCAAGTGTGAGCTCCAACCGGAGTCTGGCATCCAGCCTTCAGCGCGGCCAAAAACGCCCGCTCCGCCTCAATTCGACGAAAGGTCGGCTCGTGATTGATTTTCGCGAGCGCGCCGAGCGCCACATCATCATTTTTCCGGCATTCGATCGCCACGGCACCCTGTCCAGCCGCCGGTATAAATTCGGTCGGATCAAGAATTTTCGTGTGAATCCTCGTGCCCTCAAAATCGAATCCATCCGCATCATCCGCCGGATCGAGAATCCCAAGCCGAACGAGCCCGGCCCGCGCCAGCAAAATCCCATCCCACGAATCGCTCTCGACCAGTTTCCGAATCCGGGTTGGCACATTCCCGCGAATGTCTTCGACTGTTAGCCCGGGAAACAAATGCTTCATCATCCGTGCCCGTCGAACCGAACTCGTGGCGACAATACGATCCAACCCTGTTGGTTCGGCAAACAGACCCTGTTGCTTCGTCAAAATGACATCTTCGATCGGGGCGCGCGGGAGCGTGCAGGGAATCACGAATGCGTCCGCGATTTCGGTCGGCACATCTTTCAGCGAATGAACGGCGATATCGATTTCGTCGGCCATGAGGGCTTCTTCGAGCTCTTTCGTGAAAACGCCCTTGTCGACCACGCCGTGGTCCGCGAATTCGGTCAGCTTCAAATCCGGGCGCTTGTCGCCGATTGTCTTGATAACCCTGATTTCGACCGCAATGCCATGTTCACGAAGTGCCGCTTCGGTCATGGTCGCCTGCGCGAGCGCGAGATCGCTGCCACGGGTGCCAAGGATGATTGATTTCGTGTCGGGCATATAGTTTGAGACAGGCTTGGAAATTCGGGCCGGTAGTTTCGCCGAAAATGGATTGGGCGAAACCCAAAAATGGGATTCTGGACGTGGCTGGCTTAGCCCGTTACCGGTTCGGTTTCTCCCGGTTTTCGCTTTTCTGGTTGAGTTTCAGTCTGCTCCGCCAGTGCCGGAATCCCCTTTTCTCCGATGTGTTTTTCGATCACCTCCTCGCAAATCGCGATCTGCTCCTCCCGCCGGGTTCGGCCTTCCTCGGCGATCTGCTGGAGCTGATCGATGTTGTACAAATACACGTTCTCGATTTCGTTGACCTGATCCTCGACGTCCCGGGGCACGGCGATGTCGATCACGAAAAGCGAGCGACCGGGGCGCTGGTTCATAGCGTGCTCGACGGTCTCCGCATGGAGAACGGTGTGCGGAGCGCCGGTGGCACTGACGATGATATCGATGCCGCCAAGATTTGCCTCCCAATTATCGAATCGAACGGCTTCTCCTTTCAATTCGGCGGCCAGTTCCTCGGCCTTATCGAAACTTCGGTTCGAAACAATAATGCTGCTGGCGCCTCTCGAAAGCAAGCTTTGCGCGGTCGTCCGGCTCATTTCTCCCGCGCCGACGATCATGACTTTGCAGCCATTCAGTCGCCCGAAAATTTTCTCCGCCAAATCGACGGCGACGGCACCGATCGAGGTCGAGCCCTGCTGAATTTTCGTGCTGGATCGGACCAGTTTCCCGATCTGGAATGATTGCTGGAAAAGCTTGTTGAGCTGCCGCGAGGTTGTCCCGGCGGATTGCGCGGTGGCGTAGGCTTTCTTCACCTGCCCGAAAATTTCCGTCTCGCCCAGCACCATGGAATCGAGGCCGGATGCGACTTTGAAGAGGTGCTGCGCTGCGTCGGCCTCGTGTTTCTCGTAAAATTCAATGTGCCCGATTTCGCTTTCGTCGATCTCGAAATGATCGATTAAAAAATCCGTCACCTGCTTCCCGGCGACTTCCGGCTCTTCGGCTGAGGCGTAGATTTCCACGCGGTTGCAGGTCGAAAGGACAACCGTTTCGCGAATGGATTTCAGCGCCTGGATCTCGGCGAGATTTTCCGGGAGGTGTGTCTCCGAAAAAGCAAGACGCTCCCGGATTTCCACCGGGGCCGTCTTGTGATTCAAGCCGAGACAAAACAATTTCACAATCAGAGAGCAGCGAGAGTGCAGACCGCCACGACGAAGGCGATCACCGAGGAAACCGCCAGCCTTTTCGGCGGCAGTTTTTTGAAAAGATGAACGGCCAGCAGGCCTGCGTATATCACCCACACCGAGCCGGACACGACGAGGTGCAGGGTCGACGGGAAATTTTCCATGAAAAACGCGGACACGATCCCAATTGTCAGCAGCAGCAGGCCGATGCCCAGCAGCCGAACCAGCGCGTCAACCAGGTAGCGAATCGGCGGGAGCTTGTAGGAAAGTCGCCCGGGATGGTGACTTTTTAGCTGCCGGTCCTGCACGAAATACATGATCCCCGCGACACCCGAGAGAGCGAAAGCCCCGTAGGAAAGCAGGGCCATCGAGGCATGCATTTCTTTCCACGCATCGACTTCCGCGACGCGTTCGATGGGCGTTTGATCCAGAATCAAAAACACCAGCGCCAACCCTTGGAACACGAACACGATCGGCGCGGTAAAAGTCCCCAAAAGCGAGAGGCGGAAGGCTTTGCCCAGTAAAAAATACATCAGCACGATCGACCAGCAGATAAAGACGAGCACCTCCGCTCCGCTGGTGATGGGGCATTGCCCGTGCATTTTTCCGCGAATTTGAAGGAACAGGCACTGAAAAATAAAACCCAGCCCGATGATGGCCATGTTCACCCGCCCCGGGTCGACGCGGCCGGAACGCAGCGCCGTCACGGCGAAAATGAATCCGCCGAGAAAACAGAGGGTCGAGAGGCCGAGGTACAGCTTTTCCATGCCGATAGTTTACGAAATTCGCGCTTTTGTGGCGAGGGCGGGGAAAGTACGGGGTGCGGGAGCTTTTGCAAACGCCGCTGTTTTGTGATCGTGTGAGGTAAGATGCCGATTTCCTCCCAGCACGAATCCATTCTCCGAAAGGCGATTCTGAATGAACAGGGTTGGTTTGCCGTACAGACCCTGTTGGATCGTGGGAAGGCGGATGACGCGATGCTGGATGGTTTCCTGGGAACGGTGGATGATTCGCACTATTCGCTCGGCGACTGGCTGGAAGCGCTGTATGAGTTTGATCGCTGGCTCACGGAAAAATCAATTGAGGCCCGACCATTGGCGGACATGATCGGCTACGTTCACTGTTGCACGATGACGACCGCCGAAACGCTCTCACCGCCCGAATTGGCGCGGCTTTTGCGGGAAAATCTGGATCAGTTTGGATTCGAAGCAGCATCGCCCGTGTCGGATGAGGAACCGTGAACGCCGTCGAACCCGAAGAGGATGATCGCCTTTGTTGCTTCATAATCCTCCGTTGTCATAAACGAGGAATTCACGCACCATTTTTTCTCCCTGGTGTAGAGATAGAGAAACAGGTGCTTCTGCACGCTGACTTCCCGCAGGTCGTCGATCTCCGTCCACGGAATCAGCCGCGTTTGTTTTTTCCAAAACCCAACCGGCAGCGAAACGCCGTCGCGATCGAGAATCAGCGGGGCTGTGCCCGAAACCCACTGAATCAGAGCCAGCGCCCCGATGACAACAAACGCGAGGCTGCAGGCTGTCAGCACCCAGTACAGAATCGTCGCGCCCTGCGGAGAAAGGTGAATCAGGCCGTTGATCACGGCTCCTTCGTCGTTTTCGAGCGCGACCTTGGTCAAAACGACGGCGCAGGCGCCGAAAAACAGGATGGCGAGAATCATCACCCTGGCGCGGGGTTTGTATTCGAACTGATGGCGAGTCTCAGCACTCATTTTCGCACTGTAGGATCGTTGGCGTCCGAAAAAAGTCGCAAAATTAATTCACAAATCTTGAATTTCCGTGAACTTTGAGCAATCTGACTCCCCACTTTGAACAACCCCTCTGCCACTTCCACTGCTACTGACGAACACGTGCTCAATCGCGTGTCTCTCGACGAGCCTCCGTTCTGTGGCGCGATTTTCTCGCCGGATACGATTCGGCTGGGGCAAAGTCTGGTCGACGAACAAACGGTTCGCATAGTCACGATCAACCTGCAGGGC
>JABDJT010000310.1 GCA_013003335.1 Verrucomicrobiales bacterium
GTTCTTCCTGTGGTACGCGCCGTTCCTCCCCCACACCCCGCACAACCCACCCCAGCGACTGTTCGACAAGTACAAGGACCAGGTCGATTCCCCGCACGTGGCGCGGTACTACGCGATGTGCGAATGGTTCGACGAAACCTGCGGCGAACTGATCGACCACCTCGACAAGGCCGGGATCGCCGACAATACGCTGATCGTTTACATCTGCGACAACGGTTGGATTCAAAATCCGAACAAGGGTGGATACGACGCCCGCAGCAAGCAGACACCCTACGAAGGCGGCGTGCGCCAGCCGACGATGTTTTGCTGGCCCGGGAAGATCAAGCCGGGTGATCGCGGCAACCAACTTTGCTCCAGCGTGGATATCGTCCCAACCATGCTCGCGGCTGCCGGCCTGGAAAAAACCGAAGCCATGCCGGGCTACAACCTGCTGCCCATTTTGAAAAGCGGTGACCCGAGTCCGCGAAAAATCGTGTTTGGAGAGGGATGCGCCCACGACATCGCCGACATCGAGAATCCGGAGGAAACCCTGCTGTATCGCTGGGCGATCGAGGGCAAGTGGAAGCTTCTTCTGACCTACGACGGAGTGGTGAACCGCTACCAGTCCACTCATCCCCGCACGGAGAAACGCCCGCAACTTTTTAACCTCCTCGACGACCCGCACGAGGAAAACAACGTGGCAAAAGACAATCCGGAAGTGGTTGCCAGGCTCGCGAAGGAAATCGCGGATTGGTATCCGGTGACCGAGCGGAAAGTGATCACCGCGTGGACCGACTGACCGCAAACCGCGCGCCACGAACGAACAGGGTCGGTTCGGAGAACCAACCCTGTTGACTCGTTTCGCAATAATTTCAGAGCTGGCCGCAATCGGCGACCATCACGTTTTTGGAAGTTTCGCCGCCGGGAGATCCGAGGTCTTCAATCTTCTCAACCACGTCCATTCCTTCGACCACTTCGCCGAACACCACGTGCTTGCCGTCGAGGAAATCCGTTTTGGTTGTGCAGATAAAAAACTGGGAACTGTTGGTATTCGGACCGGCATTCGCCATGGAGAGAATCCCGGGGCCGGTGTGTTTCAGTTCAAAGTTTTCATCGTCGAATGAATCACCGTAGATGGACCTTCCCCCGAAACCGTTGTGCTGGGTAATATCACCTCCCTGGCACATGAAACTCGGAATTACGCGGTGGAAGATGCTCCCTTTGAAGCCGTAGCCTTCGTCATGGGTGCAGAGCGCTCGGAAGTTTTCCGCTGTTCTCGGGACGACATCAGCCCGGAGTTCCATCACGATCCGGCCGAGCTCTTCGCCATCAGCGGTCATGTCAAAATAGACGCGGGGATTGGTAGTTTCTTCACTCATCGTTTTTTCGTTTTTGGAGTTTTCTTGTTGGTTTCCTGGGTAAAAGAAAAGCCCGCCACGATCGAATTCGTCGCGGCGGGCTGAAATTTTGAGTTCGTGGAATCAGTTGGCGGCGCCTTGATCGGCGGCGGACTCCGTCTCCGCTTTAAGTTCGCCGCAATCCGCCACCACGATCTTCGCCGAAGTGGCACCGGACCGGGAACCGTAGGATTCGACTTTTTCCACGACGTCCATGCCGTCGACTACTTTGCCAAACACAACATGTTTGCCATCGAGCCACGTTGTCTTTGCCGTGCAGATGAAAAACTGGGATCCGTTGGTGTTCGGGCCGGCATTGGCCATGGAAAGAATTCCCGGGCCGGTGTGTTTCAGTTCGAAATTCTCGTCGGCAAATTTTTCACCGTAAATGGATTTTCCGCCGGTGCCGTTGTGGTTGGTGAAGTCGCCTCCCTGGCACATGAAATCGGGGATCACGCGGTGGAAAGTGGAGCCCTTATAGCCGAAACCCTTTTCCCCAGTGCAGAGAACGCGGAAGTTTTCGGCCGTTTTCGGAACGACGTCCGCGCGCAATTCCATGACGATCCGGCCCAGCTTTTCGCCGTCTGCTTCCATATCGAAGAAGACTTTCGGCTTCTTGTCATCGCCGAAAGCAACACCGGTCGTCGCCGTCACGGCTGCGGCGCCGGCAGTAGTTTTGAGGAATTCTTTTCTTTTCATAAATGGATTGGGATTTTCGGGAAACTGCCACGGAACCGCTGGAAAACAAGAAACTTGAACAGGGGATGAATGCCCGTCGATTGCATCCACGAGTCATCCAGCGTGAAAAAAGGTCACATACGTAAAAACGCGCTTGCAGGTTTCCGTTGTTCGGAAACAATCGGGGCGTGAAATTTTTCCGGAACGCTCTTCTTTTCCTGGCGGCATTTTTTGTCGCCGGAGTCGCCATCCACTACGGCAGCTACCAGAAATTCGGTGTGTTTATCTGGTCGAAGGGAGAGGAAGGAATCGTCCGGACCGAGATTCCGGAGGTGGACCGGAACGGAGTCGTGGCGGGAGATCCGGACGCTGGAGGGAAAGATCCGGAAGGGACGGAACCGAACGCCGGCAAGAAAGAAAAGGGCAAAGGGAAATCGCAACCTGCCAAAGATCCGAACCACTTTGTCCTGTTTAACGGGAAAGATTTCGGCGACTGGAAGAAGACGGAGTTTGGTGGAGAGGGCGACGTGTTCATCAACGAGGACAAGGCCATCGAATTTGGATTCGGGGCGATCATGACAGGGATTCATTTCGGAAAGGAACCGCCGGCCCGGTCCAACTATGAACTGAGCCTGGAAGCGATGAAGCTCGACGGGAACGACTTTTTCGCCGCGGTCACCTTTCCCGTGAAAGACAGCCACGCATCCTTCGTGGTGGGAGGATGGGGCGGCGGAGTGGTTGGACTTTCCAGCATCGACGATCTTGACGCATCCGAGAACGAGACGATGAACATCGAGGGATTCGAAAACAACAAGTGGTACAAGATCAGGATCCGGGTCACCGACGACGATATCGATATTTGGCTGGACGGACACCAAATGGTGGACCTGGAACTCAAGGACCGGAAAATCAGCCTCCGTCCCGGCGATATCGAACTTTGTGTCCCGATTGGGATTGCCAGTTTTCAAACACGCGCGCAGTATCGAAACATCGAATGGCGCAACATCGATCCGAACAAGATCGAGGAGGAACCACAACCATCCGCTTCGAACGAAGGCTCAGCCGAAAAAAAAGGCGGATAAACCAACACCAACATTCAGGGGTTTGCGGAGTGCACAGCACTCCGGAGGGATCGTCTTTTTGAGGGCATCCTGTCGGTTTCGGAAACCAAAACGAAAAATTTCTCAAAAATTAAAATTTTATCTTGCTTAATTTTCAACTTTCTGAATTGATACAGGGGTATTAGCCAATAAAACGGGCTCGGATTGAAAAAATTGTTACCTAACTAATTCAATGCTTGACCCGTTCCCCGGCACCGCTCAACCTCAACCCGCTCCGAACATTCCATGAACCTGCGTGACCAGCTCAAAGAGATCCTTCCGGATATTCTGCCTCGAAACCCAGCCCAGTCCATCAAAGGGACTGAGCTGATTGAGATGGTGAAATACAAACTCCGCCAGGAGTATTCCGATGCCACCCTTCGGTATCATTTTTCCATCATGTCCTGCGATCCCTCTTCGCCGATCGCCAAGGTCGAGCATGGTCAGGGTTACTATCTCCGCAGCACCACCATCCACTCTCTGAACAGCGCGAGAAATCTGATCAGCCAGGGGCAGGGATCGACCGGAGGCGAATTCGCTCTCAGCAGCGAAGACGCCAATGTTTCTCTTTCCCGGGCCAATAAATTCCGCGCCGTTGCGCAACGATATTTTGAATCGCTGCAACAATTTCCATTCGCTTTTGAGCGCTCTTTTTCCGTCGAAGAAGCCGGAGCCAACCGGTGGAGATATCCGGACATGGCGGTAGTCGACTGGACTGTCGGGGAACGGGTCGATGACGAAACCTTTCAATTGGATCCCGAGCAATGCGAAGTCCATCGCCGGTTGGGCAGCGCCCCGTTCCGTGTATCCAGCGTCAAACTGCGCCTGGAACTGAACCCGTTCACTGTTCGTGAAGATTTGTATCAATGTCTTGCCACCTCCGGCTGGGCCAACACCGGCGAAATCCTGATTGCTGCACCGATCAGCGACCTGTCACTGCTTCAGGAAATCCGGCAATTTGCCGCGCGGCACGGCGTGGGCGTCACCACCTTCGGCCTGGAGGCCGACGTTCTGGACGACATGCCCGAACCGGCAGCCATCCAGAATCTGCTTCCGCGGGAGTTTGACGCCATCCAGTCGCTGTTCAATCTCCGCAGACTGTCCGCACCGGTTGAACGAACGGTTTTCGACTGGCAGCAGGTCACGGAAGCCGCAACAGACAATCCGGACTTCGACAGTTTCCAGCGCTGGATCAGTCGCTGCCTGATCGAGGAAAAAGTTCTTCCCGCCCGGGAGTTCATTGAATCGGGAAGCCAAAGCGAGGAGCCGAAGGAAGAGAGAAAAGAAGCGGTCGCCTGATTTCCCGGCATCTATCTCAGCGTCTCTCAGCGAGAGTTACAAACCAAGAGGGCCCTCCGTTTGTCGAACTGACCCTTGTTGACTCATGAGACCGACTATCGACCAGGGGTAAAATTTTCCGGTTGGCCTTCCAATCAGGCCATCATCCGCCACCAGAATTTTTAAAAAAACCGTCAATTCTGGATTGACGGAATCCCCTGAACTTGTTTAGCTTGCGGGCTCTGCTGGCGTTTGCCGTGGTTGGAAACCTCCTCATGACTGTTCGACCTGTCTTTTCTTCGATCTGCACGCACGCAATGGTGGCCGCCATGGCCAGTCTCTCCGTGCTTGGAGGATCAGTCGGATACAGCCAGGAAAGAGGCATCCTCGGGAAAATTTTTCAAAAAGGCGGGGGAAAAACTCTCTCCCCGGCCGGTGGAGGTGGCGGAATTCAAACCGGACCGGTGAAGGAAACATCCGAGCCGGAAACAAATGCGCAATCTCCGACTGCCTATAAAGCGGTGCCTTCCAACGGCCGTGTCCCGGAAATGGGGCGGGTCGTGAAACCGGCGAAGCCCAATCCGGCTCTCCGCGACGAATCTGCTTCGGAGAAAGCGTTCAAGCCGGTCACTTCCTCGGATCTGAATCTTCCTGCAGCAACCCGACCACCGACGAAGGTCACCCCCCGGACGTCCGCGCAGAAGAGCCTCGCTTCAAAAGCAGGACTAACACACTCAGATGCTTACCGGACGGTGGGATCGAACGGAAAATTCAAAGAACCATCCCGGATTTCGGCCGAGCCGATCCAGACCCGCCCTCCTTCCACCCCTGCCCTTGCCAATACACCCGCAGCACCAGCAAGCGCGAGTCAGGACTGGACGCAACAACCCGGCGCACAATTGCCGCCGATGCCGAAATTGTTTGATCCAACGGCAAACCGGTCCGCTCCGGTTCTGACCGAAACTGCGACTCCGCCATCGCAGTTTCCACCCGATTCCTCTGCATCTGCGGCGAACGCCAACGATGAATTATCCCTCCCTTCCACGGCGTCACGGCAGCCTGGCGGAAACCCGATTGTTCACACTCAAACCAATCCGACTGCCGCAAAGGATGAGGTCCGGAGTATCCTGTCTGAAACAGTACCTACCCCGCGGTCGCGTTCCGTGTCAGATTCGACACCCCGGCTGAAACGGAAATTCTTTTTTGAGCGGAAAAGAAGACAGTAGTCGCAAAGAGGGAACCCGGCCCACCACTCCCTTGTGCAGCAAATTCCTTCTCGGTCTTGCCGCGGGTCTCGTCTTTCTCCAGCACCGGACCTATCGGCGAAACATCCTTTTCGGCGCAACCGTCTTCACCCTGTTCCTGGTTTTCGGCGGTTCTGTTTTTCTCGGGGACGACCTGGCCCGGCGACCGATTGCTTTCCTCTTGTTCTGGGGAATCTGCCTCGTCTCCGCGCTGGTCGTAATCTGGCTTGCGATCTATGACATTCTCGCGATCCGACGGGATCACCGGGTCCGAATGGACCGGTTGGAAGGAGAGTTGGAAGAGGCCGCCAGCGAAGCGCGAAGGCTCGCCGAAATCGAGTTGGAAAAAGATTCCAACGCGGAAGAAGACCACGAAAAATAAAAAAGCCCTCCCGCTTTCACGGAAGGGCATTGTCACTTCGGGAAAACCGGGACAACCCGGGAAAAATCCCATTACTTGAAAACAGAGGCTTTCTTAAAGCGCTTCACGAGAAGGTAATAAAATACAGCCCGCAGTTTGCGACGCTTGTTGTATTTCTTTTTCACATCATCGATCCCCTCGGCTGTCTTGGGCGTATCTTTCAATCCCAGCTTGGCCATACAGAAATTGCGCTTCACGCGGTTCACTTCTTTCGGATCCGTCACGGCCACCAGGCTCGCGTCGGCGCGGTAAATCGAGGGGCCACAGGCTTTGGCCACTGCCCGAAGAAGTTTCGCATCGACCTTTTCGCCGAGGCCCTCCAGTTCTTTGGCGTATTTTACGCAGAGATCATCAAGTTTGCTCATAGAGATGTTAGGAATGGGTAAGATTGGGAGAGGCCACGCATTTACGTTCATTCCCCACTACCGGGCAAGCGCTTTCAAGGGATTCAGCGGTTTTTGTGCGACTTTACAGAGATTTGTCCACCGGATACAAACAGGCATGCTGAAACACATACTTCTTTACTTCGGGTTGGCTCTGTTTTTCACCACCCTTTCGAAAGCGAACGAGAAACCGAATATCCTTTTCATTTTTGCTGACGACCAGTGCTTCGAGACCATTCGGGAAATGGGCCTGACCGATATCGAGACGCCAAACCTCGACAGGCTCATGAAGCGTGGCACCACATTCACGCACACCTACAACATGGGTTCCTGGAGCGGAGCAGTCTGTGTGGCCAGCCGACACATGCTGAACACCGGGGCCTTTCTCTGGAACGCGGAGAAAATCTCGCAGTCACTCGGAGGTGGAAAGCAAAAGCCGAAAGGCAAGGGCCAGCCCGAAAACCAGGCAGCTCCAAACTTTGTCGAGAAAGGTTGGATGTGGTCTCAACTCATGCACGACGCCGGATACACCACCTACTTCACCGGCAAATGGCACGTGCGGGCCAAACCCGAGGACATCTTCGACGTCGTCAAAAATGTCCGTGGCGGCATGCCCAACCAGGTTCCCGAAGGCTACAACCGCCCGATCGAAGGAAAGCCAGATCCGTGGAGTCCCTACGATCCGAAATGGGAGGGCTTCTGGAAAGGCGGAAAACATTGGAGCGAAGTCGTGGGCGACGACGGAGTGGACTTCATCAACCAGGCCAAATCCAAAGACGATCCGTTCTTCATGTATCTGGCATTCAACGCTCCTCACGATCCCCGGCAGTCACCGAAAGAATTTGTCGATAAATACCCGCTCGACCGGATCGAGATCCCCTCCAACTTCATGCCGGAATACCCGTTCAAAGACGACATCGACAACCGCCCCGGACTGCGGGATGAGAGACTCGCCCCCTTCCCCCGCACCGAGTACGCCGTGAAAGTGAACCGGCAGGAGTATTACGCCATCATCACTCATATGGATGTCGAGATCGGCCGCATCCTCGAAGCCCTCGACGCCAGCGGCAAAGCCGACAACACCTGGATTTTCTTCTCCGCCGATCACGGGCTGGCAGTCGGCCACCACGGCTTGATGGGGAAACAAAATTTATTCGACCACAGCATGCAGGTCCCGTTCATCGTTGCCGCCCCCGGAGTCGCGGCCGGAAAACGGATTGATTCCCCCATCTACCTGCAGGACGTCATGCCGACGACCCTGGAACTCGCCGGCGCGGAGATTCCGGACCACGTTCAATTCAAATCCATCCTCCCGATTCTTGAGGGCGAATCGGATGGATACGAATCCGTCTACGGCGGGTATCTCAAGAGTCAACGCTGCATCATCCGCGGCGGCTACAAACTCCTTCTCTATCCGAACGTCCCGAAAATCCTGATGTTCAACACGAACGACGATCCCGATGAACTGGTCGATGTGCACAAAGAGAACAAACCGCTCGCCAGGGAGATGTTCCGGGATTTCCTGAAGTTGCAGGAGCAAACCGGAGACACTCTCGACCTGAAATCGACGTTCCCGGAATTGCTGTGATTCCCGGGAGCTGATCCGCGGAACAAGGGGGCGCACAGCGAACAGGACACTCTTTCTTCTTTTCCAGGTCAGGTTCGTGACCGGTTCGTCAATCGCCTTCCGGGCCGAATGCGTCCCGGAGAACGCGCCTTCATTTCAACGGCGACGCCCTGCCCGTGACCGGACAAATTTTCCAACACGTGCTACAAAATCCGCTGCCCTTCGGAACCTCGAATCGGATCCACAGCATTCCGACAAAGCCCAATCTCCAATCTCCAATCTCCAATCTCCAATCTCCAATCTCCAATCCCCAAAAGCCGAAAGCCGAAAGC
>JABDJT010000313.1 GCA_013003335.1 Verrucomicrobiales bacterium
CCGTTGTGGGTCTTCCACGTTTTCACCAGGGCGGCCTGCAGGACATCTTCCGCATCTGCCTCACAACGAGTCTGTTGACGCGCATACAGCATGAGCCGTGGCCCGTTTTCCCGGAGCCAATCCGACCAACTGGAATTTACACTTTGCATCGTCGTCTTATTCATAAGACGACTGAGACGCGGAAAATGTTCAAAAAAATTGAGGATTTCTATCGAAGCATCCGCAGGAGGAAAGCAAACGGTATCAGGCGGGAGCGCCCGAGATGCACCAGGATTTTCTGCCGGGCCGGTCCGGTTAGGAAAGGATGGAGCAAATTGGAAACGCGGATTCGCCGGCTGAATTCGGCGTCCAGAGCCTTGTGAACCGCTTCACGGCAATCGCGCCAATCCAAATCACCACGGGCAAATGCGGAAACCGGTTCCACTGCGATCGCTGCGCTTTGAAAAGCCATTGTCATCCCGTTCCCCGTGAAGGGTCCGATGATGGCGAATTGGTCGCCGATGGTAATTTTTTCCGGATCGCGATCCGCGTTCTCCTCCTGCTTGCCAAGTTCGAAGGCGCTGACCCCGAGGCAGGAATCGGGATCGATTTGAGCCCGGGAAATCCGGTCGGCCAACCGGTGAAGACCACAGGAATTCAGATACGCCGACAGCAATTTCGTCTTCGAAGCTTTGATCGATTTTCGAATTCGAAACAGTCCGCAAGCGTTCGCCTTCCCGTCTTCGATCCGCGAAATACCGAGGTAACCCTCCTCGCCAAGATGCATCTCCAGGTGCGCTTCCAGCGGGAAATCGGAGAGATGCGCTTTCAGCCCGATCCACTGGCTTTGCGGGCGCCGGGGCCGACCCGAGGCCAGAATGACGCCCTCCGATTTTTCCGTGGTCCCGGAAAATCGCGTGCCGGAACGCAATTCCCCACCTGCTGTTTCAAATCGCCGGGCCAGCTCAGCATCCAGGCGAAATCGGGACACCCCGAGCGCCGGCTCTGGAAGCTCGCTTTCAAAAAAGCAGCCGTCGTCGGTGAACCAACCGGTCGTGGTGTTGCAAACCGCATCATCCAGCAAATCGCCAACGCCGAGATTTTCGAGAACGCTCCGCTCAATGCCGGAGATAAACTCGCCGCAGACCCGGTGGCGGGGATAGGTCGTCGCCTCGAATACTTCGACAGGGATTCCGCTCGCCCGCAGGCCGGTCCCGAGCGAAAGGCCCGCCAGCCCGCCGCCGGCAATGGTGATTTTTTGAGGGAAAGTCATTTGCGCACAGCCACCAATCGATACGATCCAAAAAAGGTTCGTGATTCCTCGACGATGTCAAAATTTCCGCCGAGCCCCATGATTTCCGGCAGCTCTCCTGCGCGAAATCCGGCCTCGATCGAGACGTGTAAATCATGGTGCGTCACCCGATTCACGAACGGAGTCGTCGCGTAACCCTGGATCCGGTGAAGCCAGAATCGCGCCGGCTCGGAGACAATCAGGACCCGGGCGGATTCGGAAAACAGCTCACCCAGTCGCGCCAGGCCGGGATTTTCAAAGTGATGCAGAAATAAATTCGCCACCACGCCACAGGAGTCCGTGCCGCCCGCCAGTGCGGGAAACGTTTCAAACAAATCGCCCTGTTCCCACGCCCAATCTTCCGGCCACCCGGTTGGCCGGGGCGCGAGATCGATTCCCGTTACCGGCGGCTTTTGCAAATGGCGTGCCAGTTCGCCATCGCCGGCCCCCAGCTCAAACCAGGGTTCCACTCCGTCCCCGAAATCCGCCATCTGCCGCGCGATCCACCGATAATTGTCCATCAACGCATTCACCAGCCGCAGATCCCGCCGACTCCGAATCGCCTCCGGATCATCCGGTGGCAATTCGTCGAGAATTTCAGGGGTAACCTTGCGCTCGTTCACGTGGCGGCACTGTAGCACGAAGGAACAGGGTATGATTGACGAACCAACCCTATTGGATCGAAGTTGGGCTCGATGAAGAAAATTGCCGTTGCCGTTTCGTTTCTGGTTTTTTCAGGGTGTGCCGAAAAGACTCCCGAAATTGACACGTGGAAGGCTGAGCTCGAATTGCTCGAGACGACACTGTTTCCGACCGTTGTTGAAATCAAACCCTACAGGGACGCTCTCCTCGCTCATCGGTATCGTATCCTTTCCGTGACAGGGGAAAAACCGGAAACGCCGATCTTTCTTGCCGACGAACTGATTCTCCTTCACTGGGCCATTCACAAAGATCAGCCCGTGGCAGCTGTGAAAAATCTGAAACCGGGCGACCGGAAAACCTTTCGCATTCAGCGGCGCAGCGACCGGCCTGACCTCGATGGTCGGTACGTGAAGAACGGCCTCGAGG
>JABDJT010000325.1 GCA_013003335.1 Verrucomicrobiales bacterium
GATCACCATCAATCTGGCACCGGCCGATTTAAAAAAAGAAGGTCCCGGTTTCGACCTGCCAATCGCGGTAGGTCTCGTGTCGCTGGATCCGGAAAAAAACGGCGGATTTCAGGAGGGAGCGCTCGAAAAATGCGCCATTGTCGGAGAATTGGCACTCGACGGTCGCGTTCGCCCAATCAAGGGCATTCTTCCGCTTACGATTGAGGCAAAAAAACAGGGGTTGAAGGCGATTTTTGTGCCGAAAGACAACGCGGCCGAGGCGAGCATCATCGAGGGAATTTACGTATACGGAATCTCGAATTTGCGGGAAGCGATCGAATTGTTGCAGGGCGAAAAAAACGTAAAACCGGAAAAATTGGACCGGGAAGCATTTTTCAAGTCCCGCCGGAATTACAGCATCGATTTTTGCGACGTGAAAGGGCAATTGCACGTGAAGCGCGCCCTTGAGGTTGCGATGGCCGGGGGCCACAACCTGCTCATGCTCGGGCCTCCCGGCACCGGCAAATCGATGCTCGCAAAACGGCTCGCGACGCTTTTGCCGACGATGACGGAGGAAGAGGCAATCGAGACCACGAAAATCCACAGCGTGGCCGGCATGATCGACAGCAAGAACAGCTTTCTCGCCACGAGGCCGTTCCGCGCGCCGCACCACACGATTTCCGACGCGGGTCTGCTCGGCGGGACGAGCAATCCGGTCCCGGGCGAAGTCAGCCTCGCTCACAATGGCATCCTGTTTCTCGACGAACTGCCCGAGTTTCGCCGCTCGACGCTGGAGGTGATGCGCCAGCCTCTGGAAGACGGGTACGTCACCATTTCCCGCGCAGCAGGAAAATTCACCTTCCCCAGCCGTTTCATGCTCGTGGCAGCGATGAATCCCTGCCCGTGCGGCTATCTCGGCGACCCGAAGCGCGCCTGCAACTGCTCCCCGATTCAAATCGAGCGATACCGCCAGCGGATTAGCGGTCCGTTGCTCGACCGAATCGACCTGCACGTGGAAGTGCCTGCCGTGAACTACAAAGAACTCCGCGACGACAGCGGAGGGGAAAGTTCCGAAATCATCCGGGAACGGGTGGAAACGGCGCGGGAGTTGCAAATGGCGCGCTATGCGTCGGAAGATGTGCTGACCAATGCTTCAATGTCGAACAAGATGGTCGCCCGGCACTGCAAGCTTGATCACACCAGCGAATCAACCCTTGAGCAGGCCATGAATGAGTTGAATTTCAGTGCCCGCGCCTACAACCGGATCCTGAAAGTGTCGCGGACCCTGGCGGACTTGGATGGCGCGACCGACATTGAGGTTCAGCACGTCATGGAGGCCATCCAGTATCGAAATCTCGACCGGGATTTCTGGAGCTGAATTTCGGGAGGAAACGAATCAACAGGGTCTGTTCGACGAACCTACCCTGTTCATTCGAAAACGGACCTTCTTTCCGTCCGGCAAAGCCGTTAATCTCGGGAGGATGAAATCGATCCTGACTGTCCTGTTTTTCCTTTTCCCAATCGGCACGTTTGCCACGCCGCCCAATTTCATCGTCGTGATGGTCGATGACATGGGCTACGAGGGTGTGAGTTGCTTCGGGAACCCATACTTTAAAACGCCGGAAATCGACCGCTTCGCCGCGGAGGGAATGCGGCTGACGGATTTTCATTCTTCCGGGACCGTTTGCTCGCCCACTCGCGCCGGCTTGCTCACCGGTCGGTATCAACAGCGCGCGGGAATTGAAGCGGTGATTCATCCTCACACGACTCATCCGGAGCACAAAAAAGGCCTACAGCCTGTCGAGACGACCTTCGCCGAGGCGCTGAAAAAGGCCGGATATGCGACCGGCCTGATCGGGAAATGGCATCAGGGTTATCCGGAAAATTCAGATGATTATTTTCCGCAAAACCACGGGTTCGATGAATTCATTGGCTATCACAGCGGCAATATCGATTTTGTCAGCCACATCGGAGATCACATGCTTCACGACTGGTGGCACGGGAAAAAAGAGACGAAGGAGGACGGATACTGCACTCACCTCATCAATCGCTACGTCCTCGATTTTGTAAAACGGCACGGGAAAAATCGCGATGTGCCGTTTTGCCTCTACGTCGCCCACGAGTCGATCCACAATCCTGTCCAGATCCCGGGCGACCCGGTTCGGCGCACGACCGAAAAATGGGATCGCTGGCGATGGCAGGATCACACCCCGGAGGAGAGAATCGAGAAATACAAGGGTATGACGCTGCCGATCGACGAGGGTATGGGCCAAATTCGCGAGGCTCTTGATGAACTGGGAATTGCCGAAAACACTTTCGTACTTTTCTTTTCCGACAACGGCCCGTCCGGCGATTTTCCGAGTGGCAGTCCGGATCTGCGCGGGAGGAAAGGTAGCGTGTATGAGGGCGGCCACAAAGTTCCGGCGATCGCGTGGTGGCCGGGGAAAATTAAAGCCGGCA
Organism: Verrucomicrobiales bacterium; assembly: GCA_013003335.1. Lineage (GTDB taxonomy): Bacteria > Verrucomicrobiota > Verrucomicrobiia > Verrucomicrobiales > DEV007 > JABDJT01. The sequence goes on from JABDJT010000325.1 coordinate 2,440, forward strand.
CGGAATCGGACGAATTGCTGATCAGTCTCGACATCATGCCTACGCTGCTTTCGTTGGCCGGGGTGAAACCCCCTGCCGAGCGCCCCCTCGATGGCGTGGATTTCTCGCCAGTGATCTTGGATCAAATATCGCTACCGGATCGCGAGCTGTTTTGGGCTTCACTTTCCAACGGCGGAAACCGCTCCGAGGCCATGCGAGCCGTAGATTGGAAGCTCGTGGTGAACCATCCGAAGGCCAAGCCGGGCACGTTCGAAAACGAGAAAGTCGAGTTGTACAATCTCCGGACGGATCCGAAGGAGGAAGATGATCTCGCAAAATCGAAACCGGAAATTGCTGCGGAGATGTTGAAGAAATTGAAGGCTTGGTTTGCGGAAACGCAGGAAACCGCCACTCCACAGCCCGGTGGTTGGTGATCTGATTTTGAAAAACAAATCAACAGGGTTGGTTCGCCAAACGAACCCTGTTACTTCGATTCGAAACGCTCGATTTCTTCGCTGACTTCGCTCCAGGTCGAGTAAGATTTTTCGAGCTTTTTTTCGACATTGTCGAGCCGGATGGTCGCTTCCTTTGCCTC
>JABDJT010000330.1 GCA_013003335.1 Verrucomicrobiales bacterium
TACGCCCGCAAGCTCGGGGTGAATCTCGAAGAACTCCTGATCTCCCAGCCGAGTTCCGGGGAGGAAGCTCTCCGGATTGTCGAAACACTCGTTCGTTCCAACGCTCTCGATGTGATCGTGCTCGACTCTGTCGCAGCGTTGGTGACGAAACAGGAACTCGACGGCGAAATCGGTGATGCCACCGTTGGCGCCCAGGCCCGGTTGATGAGCGCCGCGATGCGAAAACTGACCGCCATGATTGCCAAGGCCCGCACGGTCTGCATTTTCACCAACCAGATTCGCGAAAAAGTCGGCGTGATGTTCGGCAGCCCCGAAACGACCCCCGGTGGCCGCGCCCTGAAATTCTACAGCTCGGTCCGTTGCGACATTCGCCGAATCGGCAGCATCAAGAGCTCCGATGGAACGGTCACCGGCAACCGCACTCGCGTGAAAGTCGTCAAAAACAAGATCGCTCCACCCTTTGGGGAAGCCGAATTCGACATCATGTACAACGAAGGAATTTCGGCGGTCGGATCACTCCTCGATCTCGCGATCGAGCACGACATTTTGCAGAAACGCGGTTCGTGGTTCAGCTACAAGGGCAGCCAGCTCGCCCAGGGCCGCGACGCTGCCAAGGAAGCTCTCAAAGCCGACGAATCTCTCTACGCCGAAGTCGAAGCCGAAGTGAAGGCCAAGATGGACGGGACAGACGAAGACGAGGAAGGATAAATTCCTTCCAGGCCAATTTTCGAATGAACAGGGTTGGTTCGGCGAACGAACCCTGTTCATTCGTTTTTTTCTTCCGGCTCCGAAATCAGGAACGCCCGCAGATCGGTGATCTCCTGTTCCACATTCGGCCGGCCGGCAAAAACGTTCGCCATTCCGCTCCCGGGCAGGATTTCCTCAGGGTTCAGCAGCAGTTCCCGGAAATAGGCAGGCTGCAGGGCGGAAATCCGTTCTGCAGTCAGTGGAATCCGAACAACCCCGGCCTCCGCTTCAGCTCCAGCACCCTTTTCGGCATGACAGCTGGCGCAACCGAGACTGGTGAAGAATTCCCCTCCCCGCTCAGCCGATCCGTTTTTCATCCCGTCAGCATGTTTCTCCTTTGACTGATCGACCGCTCGAAAATTCTCCAGGAGTTTCAGCAAATCGTCCTTTTCAAAAACAGGCATGCGGGCCGCCAGGTGCGTGCGCAATTCCGGCGCCCGGCCGGCAAGTGCCTTCGGCAGAGACTTCTCCGTGAATTTGCGGCCGACCCGGTCCAGGGCCGGCGGGATATTCCCCCAACGCCCAAGCTGGTAAGCCGCCGGATCATTCACCGCGAAGTACGGCTCCCGGGCCGTTTCGGGGCCGCCTTTCCCTTCCCGTTCATGGCAGGAATAGCAATTCATCGTCGTCAGCTCCCAATCGATGGTTTCCTCCGTCGAATGCGGTTTGATTTCTCCACCTTGAATTCGCCGGATCGCGCCCTCGATCGCTTTCTTCTGCACTTCATCGAGAAAAAACGCAGGCACTGGGCCACCGACCGGGCGTTCGGAGAGACAACCCGTCCGTTCTTCTCCTTCCCCGGCAAGTTTCAATTCGGAAAGCGGTTTGTAGGCGACCGGCCTCGCATCAAGGCCCTGGCCGGTTGATTCGTGACAGACGTGACACTGCTTCTTCACAAACACTCTTTTGCCCTCCACCACTTTTTCCGGGTCGATCACAAATTCGCGCTGCGCGTCGAGAGCCTGAACCAATTCCGGCGGCAGCTCGGGTTGAGGACCGGATTTCAAATAGGCGGCGAGATCGGCGGCTTCCCGATCCGTCAATTTGAATTCAGGCATGCGGCCGGACGGCCGGTGAGTCAGCGGATCCAGTAGAAATTCAGCCAGCGCGGCCTCGTCGTACTTGTCTGCCAGGTTCATCGGGATACTCGGCAACCCGGTCAATTCCAGTTCAATCGATTCCGGCAAATCTTCGGGCCGATAGTCTTTCTCCGGCGCATGACAGGCCACACAGCCGATCCGGTGATACAACTTCCGTCCCGCCTCTGCGTCTCCTTCCGGCCCCTTCCACTCCGTCTCCGATTTCAGCGAAACCAGGAAATGCTTCAGCGCCTCGACCTCTGCGAGATCGCGATCCGGACCGGCAAACAGGCTGGGCATGATCGTATCCCGTTTCACGAACCGCGGATTCCGGATCATCATTTCCAAGTCCACCGCCGACAGCCGTGACCCCGTCCCTGCAAGATTCGTCCCCGGTCGCCCGGTCAATCGCGATTTCAAATCCTCGGGCGGTGCGTGGCACGCCACGCAATTCAGTTCGTTCAAAAGCAAAATTCCGCCCTGCGCTAAATATTCTTCCCCGTCGAGTGGGCTGTTGTAAAACCGTTCAAACCCAACCACGAACGGGTAATTCACCGGCTCGGCGTGTGCTGGATGAGCGCGAACTGTCCTCACTCCGGCCCAGCCCCAAATCAGGTAAATGAAAATCGGAAGTACCTGAATCAGCAGGGTTCGATTACCGAACAGACCCTGTTGATTCGTTTTGCTCATTCCCGGTTTTTGGCTGCCTCTGCGGCAGCGGCAGCCGCTGCTTTTTCCTCCGCTTCGCCGAACCGCACCCAGTCTTCACGAATCCAGTCGACGACGAGTTCGATTTGGCGATCGGTGAAAATACCTTCTTCCTCGAAGATTGGCATTCGGTCGTTGTTCTTTCCGTAAAACCGCGAATGGGCCGGGTTTTTTGTGAACTCGATGGTCCATTCACGTGACGCCCAACCGTTCAGGTCCGGGGTGTGGCTGGCCTCGCTTTCGTCGCCGTCAAATCCGTGGCAATCGGCGCAGGCGGCAGAAACACCGGCGATTCCTTCGAAAAACAAATCCGTTCCTTCGGCAATGATCTCTTTGTCCCGTTCGTCGATTTCGGCCTGATAATGCAAATCGGCTTCCGCCGAAACGGCGGCGATAATTTTCTCAAGGTTGCCTTTGCCCTGTTCGCTGAGGTCGCTCAAATCGTGCACGAATTCGACCATGCGCGATTTTTTTCCGTCCTCGTCCGGCTTGATGAAGGCGGTGTCGAAAAAATATTTCGGTGTCTCGATTTGTTTGGGATCCACGAAACCGGCGAGCCATTCGCGGGAGCCAAAGCCTTTCAGGTCGGGGGCGGAAGGCTCCAACTGCGGTCGGCCGACTCCGTCGTGGCCGTCGTAGGTGTGGCAGCTGGCGCATTTGGAGGCAAAAATCCGCCGGCCCTGGGTGAAGGCGTCATCCTGCAAAATTTCGACGGCACCGATTGGGGGAATGCCTTCGGGAGAACGGGCGAGCTCGCGAACACGATCGGCATCGATCTGGGCCTGGGCCTTGGCGAACTGGTATTCCTCGTTCTGCGAATCGCGGGTGTAGGCCAGCGCGGTCAGGACTGTGAATCCCGCAAAGAGAATCGCGACAAAAACCAGATTGAAAATGTGACCGGCTCGTTTCCAACGGCTCTCGATGAATGGAATTGCGAAAAGAAGGGCAGCAAGAACACCGGGAATGATGACCCCGCCGATGATGAGAGCTTTGCCTTCGAAGTATTTCAAAAACTCGAAGAGAAACATGAAGTACCAATCCGGCCGGGCCGGGTAACGTTCCGCGGGGTCGGCTGGCGCGGTCAGCTCGGCTCCGCCTTTCCAAAACACAAGGATCAGCACGGTGGCCAACACGGCAAGGCAGGCCACGGCGTCCTGAAAAATCTGGTCTGGCCAAAATTTTCCGTCCGGTTTGCGATGGGGTCTCTTCGAGGTGAGGCCGTGTTTTCGGAACAGGTAAACATGGCCGACAATCAAGAGAATCACCAACGCGGGAAGAACACCGGCATGCAGTGCGAAGAATCGGGTTAGTGTGTGGTGCCCATAATCCGGGCCCCCAACGATCATGCGCTGCAAGTCCTCCCCGACCAGCGGAACAATCCCGACGAGGTTGGTAGCGACCTTGGTGGCCCAATATCCTTTTTGATCCCACGGCAGCAAATACCCGGTCAGCGAAATTCCGAGAACGAGGAATAACAGCAGCAGGCCGGTCCAGAAATTCACCTCTCGTGGCGCTTTGTAGGCCCCGTCGATCAGGACCTGCATCAGGTGCAGGACCAGCAGGACGGTCATGACCTGGGCGGTGTAGTGG
>JABDJT010000347.1 GCA_013003335.1 Verrucomicrobiales bacterium
CTGCAGACCATTCAGCGCAGGAGGATAATCCGGCACTTCCGCAATCCGCAGCTCCCTGTCACAAAATTCGGCAATTTCAGACAGAGGGGTCATCCCCCCAACTCCCCGAGCTTTGCCTTGATCGCTGCGAAGTCCGGAAGCTCGCCCGGATTGTCATTGCTCTCCGCATACTGAATCTTCCCGTCACCGTCGACAATGAACGCCGAACGCTTCGGAACACCACCCATCGTCAGATTTTTATCCGGCAAAAACGAGTCGTAGGCAACATCATACGCCTTCGCCACCCCATGCTCGTAGTCGCTCAGCAACGTGATTCCAATGCCCTCTTTGTCCGCCCAGTTTTTCTGCGCGAATGGATTGTCACCGCTGATCCCCAGCACCTTCGCATTCAGCCCCTCGTATTCCGCAAGCTCACTGGTTACCGAGCAAAATTCGTCCGTGCAGACGCCCGTAAACGCCATTGGAACGAACAGAAGGAGAACGTTTCCGTCTCCCAGTTCATCGCTCAATTTCACCAGCTCCGGCCCTTCCGCGCCGAGGGTGGTCAGTTCAAAATCCGGTGCTTTGTCGCCGACTGAGAGTGCCATGGTAGAATTCTGGTTGGTATTAAATGTAGTGTTACAGCTCGCGGATTATAGGAAGCCGGCTGAGCCCGTCAACGAACATTCCTGTTTCGCTCCAAAAGAAAACGATCAAACAGGGTCTGTTTGCCAAACCAACCCTGTTGATTCGTGGAAATCGAATCTGCTTAGCCGCTCACAGCAGTTGCTTTTACCAGAGTATCCAGCGCGGCTTTCGTTTGCTGGGCGAGATTGGTTGCCTTCGTTGCCGCGGCTTTTCCAGTTTCAACTTTCTTCGCGGCTGCCGTCGAAGCAGCGGCCAAATCCGTCGCTTTTTTGGCGGCGTCAGTTGCTGCTTTTGTCGCAGCGGCGTGGGCAGCCTTCAGTTCGGCCAGGGCTTTCTCAAAAGTCTTCGGCGAGTTCTTTGCGGCTTTCTCGAGCATATCGAGCGCATTTTTTGCGTCTGTGACGGCCTGTTTCGCCGTGTCGGCGGCCGTTTTCGCATCTGCAGCGGCTTTGGCGGCAGCAGCAGCGGCTTTTTCAGAATCGGCTACGGTTTTTGTTGCGGCCGCAGCATTTTTCTGTGTTTCCGCGACTGCGACTTTCAATTCCGCAATGGCTTTGTCCAGTGCCGGAACGCCTGTCGAAGGCGCAGCGGGAGCTGCCGGCGCAGCCGGTTTCGGGGCAGGCTTGGTGGCGGGCGGTTTCGGAGCCGGTTTGGCCGGTGTATTGGCGGCCACCACGACCGGTTTCGGAGCCGGCGGTTCTTTCCAGCCGGTATTAACGCTGAGACCCGGGACGGCAGCGACGAGTTTTTTCGCGCCGTCATCCGTGACTTTTGTCTGCCACACGAACAGCTTTTTCAGCTTCTTGAGACCACTCAGTTTCGCGATTCCCGCGTCGGTCACCTGGGTGCCGTACAAATTCAGATACTCCAGATTTTCGAGGCCTTTCAGGTGATCCAGGCCCGCGTCCGTTACCTTCGTGTTTTCCAGGTGGAGCCGGGCCAGGTTTTTCATACCGGCTACGTGGGCCAGGCCACCGTCTGTCACCTGGGTGCGTGCCAAATCCATCCACTTGATTTGATCCGCCACCGGTTTCAGCGCTTCGAGATTCTTGTCGTTGTATTCGCGGGCAATATTCAACGCCGAAAACCGGAGATCAGGCGTGTTTTGCGCAATCGCCATCAGCGAAGCCCCCGTCTGTTCAATATTGGCAATCGTCGCCTCGGCAGCTTTTGCTTTCGCGGGATCCACTGGAGGAGCGGCCGCTACAGCAGCCCCCTTCGGAGGATTCGCAATGACAACCTTGATGGCCGCATCCACTTCCGCGGCAGGCTTGAGCTGCGCGATCGTCGCATCAGCTTTGGCGCCGGACTGGATCCAGAACGCCAGCACGGCCGCCTCCTCTTTTGTAAGCTGTGGTTTGCCTTCCGGCGGCATGTGCTCGTCATCGTCGAGCGGCAGCTTCGTGCGGCCGATCAACGAGCTTTCCTCCACTTTTCCGGCTACGACGGCAACACCTTCGCTGCCGCCTTTCATGATGGCCTCAAGCGAATCGAGACGCAGTTTGCCTTTCTGTTTTTCCTCCCCGTGACAGGAAGCACATTTGGCATTCAAAATCGGAACGACCAGTTCCTTGTATAAAACCTTGGTGTGATGATCCGCTTTGGCAGGGAATCCAAGACTAAGAAGGGCAAGAATTAAAGAAGTCTTAAAAATACGGCTCATTGCGATAATTTTGATTATTTTAGGAATTTCAGTATGACGGATTCCCGCTCAAACTCAAGTGAAAGATGGGAATTTGGGTTACTTGATGGCGTATTTCGAGTAACCTGAATCGATGCCGTCGTCTTCGCCGAAACACGAAACGAAAGCCCGCCGGGGAGGCGAATCCCGCGCCCACCGCCTCTTGAAATCCGCGGCCCTGTTGTGGGCTCAAAAAAACGGATACCGCGCCGCCGGAATGGAAATTCGCGTTCCCAATTCCAATTTCCGCGCTGATGTCGCCGCCGCAAAAATCGAGCGGCCCGGCAAACGCGAAATCGCCATCACCCGGACCGCCGTGTTTGAGTGCAAGCAAGCCCGGCCTGATTTTTTAAACGACTCGAAGCCGGAAACCGAATCCCGCAAACGCCTTGCCGATCTGCAGGCCCGCCGCCGCAAACTCGAAGACCTGATCGGCAGCCATTACCCGAATCTCCGGGCTGGCGATTCGTTGTTTCCCGAATTTCAAACCGCCGACGTTTCGCAAATTGAGCATCGTGGCTACCAGAAAGTCGTTTCCGAAATCGCCATGCTGGAAAAAGCTGTTTTCGGACGCACCAAGTTCGATCGCCTGATCCGCTACCGCTGCGCCGACGCCTGTTATCTCGTCATTCGCCCGGGAATTTTGAAACCCGACGAAGTTCCCGCCGCCTGGGGCATTCTCGAAGCCTCCACCGACGACTTTTCTTCCTCAGAAATTTCGCCCGAACTCCGCCTCATCCGGCGCCCAACTCGAATCGAAGACGTCAGCGAAGCCTTTCGTCTCGAAATCCTCCACCGAATTGCCGTTTCCGGCACCTGGAAGCTGAATCGCGACGCGGGGATTGAGTTCGATGCAGTTTGGGGAAGATGAGGAACAGCGCGGGATCAATCCGATCCAACAAGGTTCGTTCTGCAAACCAACCCTGTCTGATCGTGCGCATTCCAACAAACATTCACGCCCGAGGGTGCGATTTCTTATACACCTCTTTCATCCGCTCGATGGAAACGTGGGTGTAAATCTGAGTCGTCGATAAACTGGAATGGCCCAGCAGGGTCTGGACGCTGCGGAGATCGGCGCCGTTGTCGAGAAGATGGGTGGCAAAGCTGTGCCGCAATTTATGGGGGCTGAGATTCTGCGGAATGCCGCTGGCTGCATGATATTTCTTGAAGACGTTGGAAATCGCGCGCGCGCTCATCCGTTTCCGCAGTTTGCTGATGAAGAGTGGTCCGTCCATCACCTTCGCCTGGTTTCGGTAGGCATGAATCGCTTCAGCGGCCTTTGAACCGACAGGGCAAACGCGTTCTTTGCTGCCTTTCCCGAAAACGCGGACGCATTCGTTGAAAAAATCGAAATCAGACATGTTCAGAGCCGCCAATTCGGCCAGCCGGACGCCGGAGCTGTAAAACAGTTCGAGAATCGCTGCGTCGCGATGCCCGATCCAGTGAGGTGCCTGCTTTGGGTGTTCAATGGAGAGCGGAAGGGTCAGCAATTCCTCGACCTGCGTTTTCGTCAGCACGACGGGCAGTTTTTTCTCAGCTTTGGGGAGCTGCACATCGGCGAGCGGGTTGCAAAGCAGGTTCTTCCGGCGGACGAGAAATTTGTAGAAGCTGCGAAGCGCCGCAAAATGCAGACGAATGGTGGAACGCGCCCACCCGCCTTTCATGCTGTCGAACAGGTAATCGCGAAAATCGTCCGGCTCAGTTTTATCCCAACCGGAAAATCGCTTTCCCCGCTCCTGCCGGAAACGAGTCAGCGAATGAAAATAATTTTGCAGGGTGCGGGGCGAGGCGTTTTTCTCGACGGACAAGTAC
>JABDJT010000430.1 GCA_013003335.1 Verrucomicrobiales bacterium
GTTTTCCCACGCTGGAGGAAATCACTGATGAGATCGAGGAAGAGGGTTTTGAGTATGTGTCAGATTCGGGCTGGAACTGGGAGCACGTGAGCCAGTTTTACCGCATTTTTTATCGCGCCGAAGATCGCCTGCAGGCAACGATTTGTTTCACGGAACAGGAAGCGGTGGCGTACGCCTACATCACCCTGAATTCACGGGGTGAAGACGGCCGGGTGTTCCGGACGTGGAATTTTCCGTTCAGCAACACGATGAAGATCGCCCCGGACGTGGTGATCAACCGCGCGGCGGATGCGGATTCCTTTCGGGACCTGCTGGAGAACCACAAGCAGTTCCTAAATGCCTGTGCGGTGGAGACGCAGGATTTGCCGGAGGGCGATCCGGAACTGTTGCCGCAATTGATCGAACGGGAGACCGGGCAGCAAATCCGGCACAACCTGGACCGGGGATTGATCGAGTTGGCCGAGCAACCGGACATGTTTCGGTATTCGTGGCGCGGGCTGTTTTTCCTCTACGGGCAGCTGGTGAAAGACCTCGTGAAAATGAGCTGATGACGCGGGTCTGGGTGGTCTGGGGGATTTCCGTGGTGCTTTACCTGGCGCTCAATGCGCTGCTTTTGAAGCTGCAATTCATCCCCGGCATGGCCTCGTTCATCGGGTTTGGCTTCGTGATGCCGGTGCTGCTGGTGATTGGCTGGTGGATTGTTTCCTTCAAGATCCGGCGGGAATCGAAGTCTTGGTGGCTGCCTGGAATGCTGTCGACCGTCGTGTATCTCGGGGCGGGCTGGGTGACGATTTCGGTGATTGCATCGATCTGGGCGGCGATTTGAAAGTTGCCAAAACGGCTCAAACGTGGAGCATTCGCACTAACGGATACACGTCCGCAGTCCCGATGCGCATACTTTTCACGAACAACACGCTTGATCACCCGGCCGGCACGGAGCTGTCGTTGCGGGATGCGGCGGTGCGGATGAGTGAGCGGGACCACGACGTGATCGGTTATTCCCGCCAGCAGGGAGAGGTGGCGGATTCCCTTCGGCAGCTGGGCATTCCGGTGGTGAGCGAATTGTCCGAAATCCCCGTCGGTTGGGAGCCGGATTTGATCCACGGCCACCATGAGTGGGAAACGAGTATGGCGGCCCTGAAATATCCGAACAGCCCGATCCTGTCGTTTTGCCGCGGTGTTCACGCGTGGCAGGAAGCTCCCTGCACCGCCCCGAACGTGGTTCGATACGCGGTGGTGGATCTCGGATGCCGTGACCGGCTGATCCGGAATTTCCACATTCCCGACACTGAGATCGACCTGGTGCTGAACGGCATTAACCTGGGCCAGTTTCCCGAGCGCGAGAAATACGCGAAGAAAGTGAAGCGCGTGCTCGTGTTTTCGAATTACGCGAAGGAAGACAACTACCTCGCCGTGATTCGCGAAGCCTGCGAAGCCGAGAGCGTTGAATGCGAAGCGATTGGCGCGGGCGTGCGGCGCACCATTTCCGATCCGTCGGATTATTTGCTGGATGCCGACCTGGTGTTCGCGAAAGGGAAAGCCGCCCTCGAAGCCTGCGCCACCGGTTGCACGGTGGTGGTCTGCGATGAACCGGGCCTCGCCCCGAACCTGGTGCGGCCGGACAATTTCCAAAAATACCGCGAATTGAGTTTCGGCTACCCGATCATGACCGAACCCCACGATGTCGAGGCCTACCGGGCGCGCATCAACGGTCATCATCCGGGCCGGGCGGAGGAGGTTTGCCAACTCGCGCGCGAAACCGGTTCCATCGAGGCCACGATTGACCGGCTCGAGGAAGTGTATGCCAGAACGCTGCACAACTGGGATCACGGCCTTCGGGAACTGGTCGATCTCGAATCGTTCGCCACCTGGGCGGCGGCGTATTTTGAGAAAAAGACGACCGCCTGCAAGCTGGGCCGCGAATGCCAGGAAATCTGGCGGGCGATGGAAAATGAAAGCGATCCCGGGCGTCATGCCCGCCCGATCAGTTCCGCCGACGAGACGATCGAATCACACCGGATCATGGACACCCTGCGCAAGGCCCCCAAGCTGAAAGAGGAACTGAAAGCGCAGAAAAAAGAGATCCGGAAGCGCGACAAGGAAGGCGACAAAAAGGGCAGCCGCGGTTTGTTCCGCCGATAGCGGGGGAACGAAGCAACCGGGTTGGATTGGCGAACGAACCCTGTCAGTTCGTTTCGCGCATGAAGAAATACATCCCGATGGTGGACCAGGTGTTGTTGACGAAATGGATCAGGATAGGCACCCAGAGATTGCCGGTCACGACGCGGGCAATTCCGAGAAAAATGCCGATGCAGAAAATGAACGCGAGGCCGTAGATGGTGTATTGCACGTGAATCACCGTCCAGAGCAGGGAGGTCACGAGAATCGTCAGGGGAACACCGATCCGGTTTTGCCAGCCGCGAAACAGGAACCCGCGAAACAGAAATTCCTCGGTGAGCGGAGCGGTGATGACGACGGCAATGGCCATCCAGCCGAAATACGTCGCGTTGTTCGCCATTTTTTCCATCCACGGATCCATCTCGGGCGCCCCGGCCAGTTGCAGCACCCAATCCATCGCAATCACAAAGCCAATGGTTGCCGCAGGCCAGATCAGCCAGTCCTTCCAGGTCAGCTTTTTCAGCGCGAGGTATTCCCGGACCGAAATGCCGTATTTCTGTCGCATCCGGACGAAGAGGTAACAGCCGCCCATCAGGACGGGTGCGGATAGCATCGCCGTGATGCCCCAGACCAGCCCGTTGAACTCGATTGTTTCGACATACCGATCCAGTTGCTTTGCTTTTTCAGGGTGGATCATCAGGTCGATCCCCATGAGGA
>JABDJT010000433.1 GCA_013003335.1 Verrucomicrobiales bacterium
CCGGGATTCCCACCAGCGGATAGACCTCGCGGTAGTCCGGCGGAAACTGATCACCAACGTTGAACGCACCGTAAACGATCGGCTGCTGAAAATTCAACGGCCCGCGCTCGCCGCCCGCGTTCACGAACCACGGCTTCCCGTGATCATCCTGACAAAGCCCCCACTGCCCGCCGTTCGCCGCTGTTTTTTCTTTGTGGGCGAGCCCTTCCGGATTGTGGCGAAGCCGGTAGGCGTTGTAGGTCGTGTAAATCCAGTTGTCCATCGACCAAATCAGGCCGCTGGGCTGGTGCTCCATGTTGCCTCCGCGCTTGCCGCCCTCGTACCAGATTTCCTTTTCATCCGCCACGCCATCACCATCCGTGTCGCGGTAGGAAAAAATATCGAGCGTGTTTGTTTCGCCGATCAGCACGCGATCATCCAGCGGCAGGACCATCCGCGGCAGGAGCAAATTGTCCGCGAAAATCGTGTGCTTATCCATCTTCCCATCGCCGTCCGTGTCCTCGTGGAGCGACACCCGGCTTTTCGGTTCCTGCTCACCCGTGGCATCCGCATCTTGCATGTAGGTCCGCATTTCCACGACGTAGAGCCGGCCATTTCCGTCGAACGCACAGACAACCGGTTCCGCGATTTCCGGCTCGGTCACCACGGGTTCAAGGCGGTAACCTTCAGGAAGCTGGAACGTTTTCAGGCTTCCTTCGACCGACAAGTAGGGCAGTGTGCCGGTAGGCTCGTATTTTTTGACCTCGCCGGCGTCAGTCGTGACGAGAAACGGGAGAAGCGTAAGAATTGCGATTAAATTTTGGCGAATCATTGCGTCCGATTTTGGGATGAAAATGGCTGCAGATTGGAGATCAGTTCTCCTGGAAATGCAAAAAAACAAACCACCCGTGAAGATGTGGTTCCAGTCCCACGAAGTGAGGAGCCGTTTACGAGGCAACAGAGTACAGACTCCGAACCAACCCTTTTGATTCGGTTAATTCCCGGAGTTACCGCGCGTCGAAGGGCACGAATTTTTTATCGGTGTAATACGGGAAAATCCAAAGATCGTCCTGCCACTGCCGGACATCGCCGGGCTTCAGATTTTTCGCCTGGATATTGGTGAGATAAAAGAGCTCGCCGGGGTGACGTTTCTGAAAGAATTTTTTTACGGTCGGAATTCGATGCGCGAGGTTTCCGAGAAAGGGGTCGCGTTCGGGCAAAGACCAGGACTTTCCGGCATTGGCTTTGCACTGTTTGGTGTCCCAGTCCCGATACTTGAGAGAAAATCCCCGATGTTCGTAACCGTAGCCGTTGATGTGATCGTTGAGCCAGGCGCCGTAGAAAACGTAGAGATTTACATTGAACGGCTCGGTCTGAAGGCCGGTCATTTTCATGGGAAAATAGATGCCGTCGCGGCCGCCGGTCTCGAAAGTAAAGCGGAGCGGATGCAGGTCGACCTTGCCGTCCTTAGTTTTCGTCAACCCGGTTTCGGCGACTTTGATGCAGGCGAATACGTAGTCTTTCTCCCGATAAAATCCGATGACGTCCTCCGCATTTTCCAGCGGTTGGTACCCCTCTTTTTCGAGCCACTCGTTCAGACTTCCGGCAACTTTCTCTTTTACGACCGCGACTTCATAGCTGCCGACAACCTCACGTGAAATGACTTCCACTTTCCGGTCCGCTTCGTTTTCACCACCGTTTGCCGCCCCGACTTTCGCACCGAGCGTCTTTGATTTCGGCGGTGGCCGGAGGCGTGTTTCCACGTAGCTGAACAACTCGGAAAACAGTCTATCGCTTTCCTCGGCTGTTTTAGGAGGGTTCGGAAACGGCACGACCCACGCGAAATCATCGGTTTTCCCCGCAACCTGAATCTTTAAAATCAGATCTTCGGTCGCACTTTTCTCTTCGTCGCCACCATGAAAAATGATGATGGCTTCCTGCGACGTTTCCTCAAGTGAGCCCGAGTAATTCGCGGGGCGAATGAGTTTCCCGTCGGCGAGACTGAGACTCGTAAGCCCGAACAAAACAAAAACAGCGAGGGATATTTTCATGGGATGTTTCTAACAAACTATCCGGAGTTGGTAAATGCAGCTCTCACGAAAGGTTGCCGCCATCACCGTGCGATTTGAATTCCGCTTCGCAACCGCCATCCTGTCGCATGCATTTCCGAAAATCCCTCGCGACCGCGTTTCTCTTTCTCGCCACCGCTTTCTCCTCTAACGCCGACGACCGCCCGAACGTCATTCTCATGATGACCGATGATCAGGGAATCGGTGACTTCGGCGTGAACGGAAATGACGTCATCGAGACTCCGAACATCGACAAAATTGCGGCAAACAGCGGAAGCCTGACAACGTTTTATGTCAGCCCGGTCTGCTCGCCGACACGGGCTTCGCTTATGACGGGGCGTTACAATCAGCGGACGCGTTGCATCGATACGTGGCTGGGTCGCTCAATGATGGACACGGATGAATACACGATCGCCGAAGCACTTTCTGCGGCGGGCTATCGCACCGGGCTTTTCGGGAAATGGCACCTCGGCGATTGCTACCCGATGCGGCCGCAGGATCAGGGATTTGATGACGTGCTGATGCATCGCGGCGGCGGTCTCGCACAGCCATCTGAGCCATTGGAAAATAATCGCCGCTACACCGACCCGATCCTGTTTGATGAAGCGGGCGAAGCAGTTCAGACGAAAGGTTTTTGCACCGATGTGTATTTCGATGCCGCGATGAAATTCATCGATGAACCGGCTGCCGACAAAAAAGACGCGCCGTTTTTCATCTACCTGCCGACCAATGCACCACACGGTCCCTACCACGATGTGCCCGAGGATTTGCGGAAGCATTATATGAAGAAAGACCTCGAATCGCTCATGGTGAACGTCCCGAAAAATCCCGGACAGCTTGAGAAGTCCAAAGATCAGCTCGCGCGGATTTGCGCGATGATTACGAACGAAGATCAGAACGTCGGCCGCTTGATCGAGCATCTCACTGCGAAGGGCTTGCTTGAGAACACCATCGTCATTCGCATGAACGACAACGGTCCGAATGGCATGCGTTTCGTCGGCGAACGCCGCGGCATGAAATCTCATATTCATGAAGGCGGCATCCGCTCGCCGATGTGGATGCATTGGCCTGCACGTGTGAAAGCAGGAACGACGCACGACGGCCTCGCCGCGCACATCGATATCATGCCGACTATTCTCGAAGCGACCGGTGCCAAAGCCGGCCCGAATGCGCTCGATGGCACCAGTTTTCTTCCGTTGCTCGTTGAAGGTGGGAAGCGTGATTGGCCGAAAGATCGTCAGCTTGTCATTCAATCGCATCGCGGAACCGAGGCCCGCGAATATCATCACTTCATGATTCGTCAGGGCGACTGGAAGCTGCTCCACGCCTCCGGTTTCGGAGTCGAAAAGTTTACAGGCGAACCAAAATTCGAGCTCTACAATCTGAAAGCCGATCCCAAGGAGAACAGGAATCTCGTCGCGGAAAAGCCGGAAGTTTTCGCCAAGCTCAAAAAGCAATACGAAGACTGGTTCGCCGATGTCAGCAGCACCCGCCCGAACAATTACGCGCCACCGCTTCCAATCGTCGGCACCGAACACGAAAACCCGACCGTGTTGACCCGCCAGGATTGGCTCGGCGAAAGCTGGAGAGTCGAATCACAGGGCCACTGGATCGTCGAAGTCGCGAATGCCGGAAAAGCCAACGTGAAAGTGATTTTTCATCCCGATTTGATGAGTGGAGACGATGTGACTGTGACGCTGAAGATCGGGGATGAAACACATCAGGCGATTTCGAATGCGGGGACGATGGAATTTGAGGGTATCGAATTGCCGGAGGGAGAGGTAAGGATTGAAGCGTCGCAAGGTGACGGAGACTCGAAGGTTGGGGCGTGGCATGTGGAATTGAGCACCCGATAGCTCCTGCATTCTAGTTTGCGGTGTCACTCCTCCCATTTGACGAAATATGAAGCCGGACCTTTTTCTCACCTTTAGCATTGCGATCTCGACCTTCGCCCTCACCGCTCAAGGTCAGCAACCCGCCAACGGCCTCGCTCCCGAAATCACTGATCTTAATGCCGAAGACGTTTCCTACGCGCTGGAAGCCAAGCTGCCGGATCTCGAGACGCCGTATATCAGCGCCGAGCCGGATGACAAGAAAAACGGTATTCAGGTCGCAACGTTGACCAATAAAGTCGCCGCCCCGCAGGCCATATTAAAATTTGCCAGCCAGATCGCGGACGGCGATCACGGTGAGATCAACAGCTTTTTGCTGATGCACAATGGCGCGCTGGTTTTTGAATCCTATTTCCGCCGGGGACGCGCCAATTATCCGCATTACCAAATGTCGATCACCAAAAGCTACACCGCTGTCGCTCTTGGTCGGGCCATTCAGCTGGGTCATTTGAAAATGGATGATCTCGACAAACCGGTGGTGAGTTTTTTGGCTAAACTCGACCGCGAAAAGCTGGTCGATGGTGCGGAAGCGATCACTCTCGCCGAGGCGTTGAATATGCACTCCGGTGTCCGCATTGAAAAAGAGGTCGCTGCCAAATTGATTGAAGGATCGCGACGCGCTCGCCGGTCAGCGGCAGATTCAGGCCTATCTCGAACACAGCGCGCCGATTCCGGCTTCACCGCGCGACTACAAATATCAGAGCGCCGATCCCTCGATGGTGATGCAGGTGATCGAAGCCGTCGTTCCCGGAACAGCTCGCGAATTTCTCGAAATCGAGCTACTTGGGAAAAT
>JABDJT010000434.1 GCA_013003335.1 Verrucomicrobiales bacterium
GATGGTCACCCGGCTGGTGCCGGCCCCTTCGATCTTCGCGCCCATCGAGTTCAGGAAGTTGGCGAGGTCGACGACCTCGGGTTCACAGGCGGCGTTTTCGATGACGGTCGTTCCTTTGGCCAGGACAGCGGCCATCATCACGTTGTCAGTCCCGAGAACGGTGGTGCCATGCTTGCCGCTCATGTCGATTTCATTTCCATCCAGGCCATAGCGGGCTTCGAGATGAATGTTTCCGCCTTCCACCTTCACCTCTGCACCGAGGCCTTCGAATCCCCGCAGGTGCAGGTCGATCGGCCGGTCGCCGATTACGCAACCACCGGGAAGAGAGACATCTGCGCGATTCAGCCGGGCCAAAAGCGGGCCCATCACGCAAACCGAGGCCCGCATTTTCCGGACCAGTTCATAGGGTGCCTCGTGAGAGTGAATTTTCTCGCATTTCACGGTCACAGTACCGCTGGCCCGCTCCACTTCCGCGCCGAGATTCTGCAGAATCTGCAGCATGTAGTTGGTATCCGACACGTCCGGAACGCGGCGGATGATGCATTCATCTTTGGTCAGCAGCGTGGCGGCGAGAATCGGCAGGGAGGCATTTTTCGAGCCCGAGATATTGACTTTTCCGGACAGGCGATGGCCGCCGTGAACGATGAGCTTTTCCATAAAATTCGAAAAGGGGGAGGGGGTAAAAGGGAAGAAAACGAACGCAGACCCTAGTTCGATCCATTTGATTTAACAGCAAAAAGAAAGCGGTCGATGCCGCCGAGGTCGGCTGCAACTTTGATGTCGGAAAACCCCGAATGGTCGGCCAATTTTACCAGGGCGTCTGCCTGATCGATCCCGAATTCCATGGCGATTTTTCCGTTCTCCGAGAGATGTCCCGGGGCTTCCGCGAGAAAGCGTTCCATGATTTCCAGGCCTGATTCGCCCCCGGCCAGGGCCGTCACCGGATCGTTCTGCACCTCGCGGCTGAGTGCCGTGATTTCCGCTTCCGGGATGTAGGGCAGATTTGCCACGATCAGGTCGAACGTTCCTTCAATCGCCGAAAACAGGTCGCTTTCCGTCATCGTCGGCTCCAACTCCAGGACTGCCGCGTTTTCCCCGGCCAGGGCCAGGGCTTCAGGCGAAAGGTCCGCCAGAGTGACCTGCGCTCCGTCGATTTTTTTCGCCAGCGCCAGGCCGATCACACCGGACCCGCAGCCCATGTCGAGAATGCGGCACGGATTTGGCCAGGATTTCACTTTCAGCAATTTCGAAACGAGTTCCTCCGTCTCCGGTCGGGGAACCAGGGCCCGTTCATCGGTTTTGAAGGTGAGGTCGCAAAATTCAACGGTGCCGAGCAGGTGTTGCAGCGGTTCACCGTTGGCGCGGCGTTTCGTGAGACCACGCAATTTTTCGAGGTCCGGTTCTTCAAGCGGCCGGTCGAAATCGACATACAACTGCATCCGGTCGCATTTCAGGGTATGGGCGATCAGGTGCTGCATATTGAGCCGGGCTTCCTCGACGCCGTGCTTTTCGAGAAAATCCGTCCCTTTCTGCAGGGTGTCGAGAACGGTTGGCATGGCGAAACGAATCAACAGGGTCTATTCGGAGAATCAACCCTGTTGGTTCGTGATTTTTCCTCTTCCTGCCATCGACAGCGCGGTGAATTTTTTGCAGGATCGCCGCATGATTGATCGCCGGAAATTTCTGACCCGCACCGCTTTCGCCGCCGCCGGATCGGCTCTGCCCGTGACAACCGGCTCGCTGCTGGCGCAGTCGAAAAAGGCGGCGAAGGGGACCGCCTCGAAATTTTTCGAAATTCAGGACATCAAGAGAACGACCGTGAATTTGCCGTTTCGGGAAACGCCGGCGCGGTCGATGAATCGCGAAATTCCGCACTGGGTCTACAAGGAAATCTTCGAGGTCACGCTGGCATCCGGCCAAACGGGAATCGGGGAGACAACCCTGTTTTACACGTTTGAGAGCACGAAAGATGACGATGTGCGGCGGGTGAAAGGGAAGAATGCGATCGAGATCATGTGGGACGACGAACTCGGCGCGGGACTGCAAATGGCGCTGTTCGACGCGGCGGCGAAAACAGCGGAGGTGCCGGTGCACGGTTTGCTGGGGCAGAAGGTGAATGAGACGACGCCGTTATCGTGGTGGAATATCGATACGCCGGCGGCGGACATGGCATCAGAATGCAAGCTGGCGTACGAATCGGGTTACCTGGCTTACAAAACGAAAGGTCGGCCCTGGTTTGACGTGCACGAACAGCTGCGACAGTCCTGCGCGGTGGTGCCGGAGGCCTTCAAGATTGATATGGATTTCAACGAGACCCTGCTGGACGCAGAGCGCGGGCTCCCGATTTTGCGCGACCTGGAACAGCACGCACAGGTAGACATTTACGAATCACCGATCCCGCAGGCGGACATTCCGGGGAACCGGTTGATCTGCGAAAACACTCGCGTGGCGGTGGCGATGCATTACGGAAATCCGCTCGCGTCAATCCAGCTGGCGGAGCGAATTTGTGACGGGTTCGTGATCGGTGGCGGAGCGAGCCGGGTGATGCGGCGCGGGGCATTTGCCGCGGAGGCGGGCCTGCCGTTCTGGCTTCAAATCACAGGCTCGGCATTGACGGCCGCGTGGTCGCTGCATTTTGGCGGTGTGCTGAGTCACGCGGTGTGGCCGGCAGTGGACTGTCACCAGCTTTTCACGGAGCAGCTTTTGACCGAACCGATCGTGGTGAAGGAAGGGCATTCGATCGTGCCGAGTGATCGACCGGGTCTCGGCTTTGATTTGGATCCGGATGCGGTGGCGAAATTTCAATGCGAAAAACCGAAGGGGCGACCCGAGCCGGAGCGCCTGATCGAAACGGCCTGGGCGGACGGGCGGAAGATGTACATCGCGAATGACGGGACGGTGAATTTCATGATTCGCAAAGCCATGGAGGAGAAAATTCCCTTTTACGAAGAGGGGGCGGACACAAAGCTGGTTCCTGACGATGGCACACCGGAGTGGCGTGATTTGTACCGGCAGGCTCGGGTGGATCCAGTGTTTCAGTGAAGTAACAATCAGTTCTGTCGGGAATTGGAAGGAGGAGCGGCGGTTGCCGGAGGTCGCTGCCGCTCGCGGATTTCGAAACCGTTGTCGGCATCCGGATCGATCGCTGTTTGGATGGCGGCACTCTCGACATAGTTGATGAACGATTCGATCATGCCGTCCGGGTCGTCCATCAGGGAGTATCCAATGGCGATGCGGGCGATACCCATATCAGTTGGCTCCATGTGAATTCGGCCTTTGGCGGCTTCGCCGGGCTTAAGATCGGGCATTTTTGCTGCAATCATGATTTCGGAGGCGGCTTTCATTCGCTCCTGAAACGCCGGGTCCGGCTTGATGTCGCGCATTTTGCTCTGGATGAGTTGCTGAATTTCCGGATCGGTCATGGCATCCCTCAACGTCTCTTTCCCCGCAAGCATGGCATCGATTTGGTCTTCGATTTCCGTCGGAAATTCCGGGACGGCGGAAACCGGTTCGATGTCTGTGGGATCGATGTCCGGAGCAAACAGTTTCGACGGTGGTGAATTTTCCTCCGGCAAGGTAGCGGGCTGCTTGTCATTGGATTTTGTCACCGGAGCCTTAATCGCAGCCTGCTCCGGGTTAGTAGAAGAGGGCACATCTTTCGGCTCCTCTTCGGCGCGGTCGCAGGCGTTCAAAACCACGGCGAGAACGAATGTGCGAGTGAACATCTGCCAGATCGTTTTCATGAAATCAGTCTGATGAAAATCGGGTTGCTCGGCAATGGATTTCGCAACGGGAATCCTGTTGCGGACCCGCGTAGCGCGATTCCCGGTCCGCAGTCCGCTCTGCTTCAATTTTGAAAATCTTTCATGAATTTGCTGACTGCATTTGGCCATTATATTTCCACACGGATTCGCAAAAAAACGCGCAAGAATGTCGGCGATGAATTCTCAGCAATCTCCCGTTCAAGTTTTTCTGATCGCAGCGACCGCACTCCTGCCTTTGATCCCTTCGAATCTTCCCGGGGAAGACTGGCCCAATTACCGTGGGCCGGATCGAAACGGCCAGTTGAATGTTGCATTTGATCCGATTCTCGACGCGGACTTCGATGTTCTCTGGAAAGTCGAACTCGGCGATACCGCCCGGCACAGCTGCCCGGTCATTTCCGACGGAAAGC